>CADCTC010000292.1:25269-25694 GCA_902805635.1 uncultured Chloroflexota bacterium | reverse complement strand
TGAAGCCGTGGACAACGCCGTGGACGAGGCCAATGCCGGCCACGGCTCCCACATCTGGGTCACCATCGACAAGGCGGGCTGGGTCACCGTGCGCGACGAAGCGCGCGGCATCCCCTTCGACCTCAAGGAATACCGCGGCAAGCAGGTCCCCGCCGCCACGCTTATCCTCACCGTTCCCCACTCCGGCGGCAAGTTCGAGGAGGGCGTCTACAAGACCGCCGGCGGCCTGCACGGCGTCGGCTCCACCGTCATCAACGCGCTCTCCGAGGAGCTGCGGCTCACCATCTGGCGCGGCGGCAAGCAGTTCCAGCAGAGCTTCAAGCACGGCATCGCCGGCAAGCACGCCATCACCCCCCTCGAAGGTGCAGACAGGCCGGCGGGCAAAGGAGACAAGGGCGGTGGGGGCACATCCGGCACCGAGATGC
>CADCTC010000292.1:0-25259 GCA_902805635.1 uncultured Chloroflexota bacterium | reverse complement strand
ACCGACGCCCACTACGCCGCCGAGTTGATCGAGTCCCGCCTCCAGGCCGCCGCCTACCTCAACCGCGGCCTCTCCATCGAGTTCTCCTACTGGGACCCCGATGCCGGCGCTCTCGATAACACCGACGAACCCGGCACCGTCAGCACTACAGGCGCCACCGGCGAGAGCGGCCGGATGGTCACCAAGACGTTCGTCTCGAAAGAAGGCCTGGCCGACTACGCTCGCTTCCTCACTCCCGGCGAAGCCAGCGCCCTCTTCAACAAGCCCATCTCGGTGGCAAAGAGTCGCGACGACGTCTCGGTCGAGATCGCCCTGCTGCCCAACACCGGCTACCGCACCGTGCTGCAGTCCTACGCCAATGGCGTGCGCACCCGTGACGGTGGCGTGCACGAGACGGGCTTCAAGGCCGCCCTCACCCGCGTGCTCAACGACCAGGCGCTCAAGCTCACCGTCATCCGCGACCGCGAGAAGCAGTCCTTCAAGGCCGACGTGATCCAGCAGGGGCTGGTTGCCGTCGTCGCCGTCAAGCTGGTCAACCCCCAGTTCCAGGGACAGACCAAGGACCGCCTCAACAACGCCGCCGTGGAGGGCATCGTCCGCTCCATCGTGGACGAGGGGCTCAAGGAGTGGTTCGAGGCCAACCCTGACCGCGGCAAGGAGTGGCTGCGCAAGGTCAACGAGATGCAGAAGGCGCGCAACGAGGCGCTCCTGGTCGAGGAGCTCGCGCGCACCGGCAATAAGAAGGGCGAGCTGATCGACAGCACCGTCTCCAAGAAGTTCATCCCCTGCATCACCAAAGACCCCGACCGCGCCGAAGTCTTCATCGTGGAGGGAGACTCCGCCGGCGGCTCCGCCTCCCAGGGACGCTTCTCCGAATTCCAGGCCATCCTCAAGCTGCGCGGCAAGCCGCTCAACGTCGCCAAGGCCGACCTCAAGCGCATCGTCGAGAACGAGGAGATCCGCACCATCATCTCAGTGCTCGGCTGCGGCACCCGCGCCTCCTTCGATATCGCCCGCCTCAAGTTCAAGAAGATCATCTTCTTGACCGACGCCGACGTGGACGGCCTGCACATCCAATGCCTGCTGCTGACCCTTTTCTACCAGGAGTTCCCACAATTAGTGGAGAGGGGCCACGTTTTTGTCGGCTGCCCGCCGCTCTACTCGGTTAACCACCGCGGCAAGACCATCTGGCTGGCCGACGACGAGGCGCGCAAGCGCTGGCAGTCTCAGAACCGCGCCGCTGAGGGCCTCGAGTTTCGCCGTTACAAGGGCCTAGGTGAAATGAATGCCAAGCAATTGCGCGACACCACGCTTGACCCGGCCCAGCGCCTGCTCAAGCAGGTCACCCTCGACGACGCCGTGATCGCCTCCCGCCTCGTCTCGTCCCTCATGGAGGAAGGCAACGCCGAGCAGCGTCGCGACTTCCTCGCCAAGCACGCCCGCGAAGTCGAAGAAGTAGACGTGTAGCCGGGCATCTGCCGCGGAACCACATCTCCAAAACGAACTACCGACATGGCCACCTCAGACACTCCCAACCCCACCTCCGGCGTCGGCGGCGCTGTCAAGCTCGAAGAGTTCGGCGCCTTGATGGAGCGCGCCTTCGCAACCTACGGCCTCTCCGTGGTGACCGACCGCGCGCTGCCCGACGCCCGCGACGGCATGAAGCCCGTGCAGCGCCGCATCCTCTACTGCATGTGGATCAATCGCTATCTCTCTACTCGCCCCACCGTCAAATCGGCCGAGGTGGTGGGCCGCGTGCTGGGCGACTTCCACCCCCACTCCGACACCGCCGTCTACGACACCGCGGTGCGCCTCGCGCAGGACTTCTCGCTGCGCTACCCGCTCATCGAGGGCCAGGGCAACTTCGGCTCCATCGACGACGACCCTGCCGCCGCCTACCGCTACACCGAGATGCGCCTCTCCCCCCTGGGCGAGCTGATGCTGCGCGACATCGAGAAGGAGACCGTCCCGCTCAAGCCCACCTACAAGCAGGACCCGCGCGTGGTGGAGCCCGAGTACCTCCCGGCGCGCATCCCGCCCGTGTGTAACCCCTCCTCCGGCATCGCCGTCGGCCTCTCCACCTCCATCCCGCCGCACAACCTGGCCGAGACGCTCAACGCCTGCATCGCCCTGTTCGACAAGCCGGACATGCCGGTGATGGAGCTGATGAAGTACATCCAGGGGCCGGACTTCCCCGGTGGTGGCATCGTCATGGGCGAAGAAGGCATTCGCGAGTACCTGGCTACCGGCAAGGGGCGCCTCATCACGCGCGCCGTGGTCAAGCTTGAGGAAGGCCCGCGCACCCGCTCGCTGGTGGTGTCGGTGCTGCCACCCATCAGCAAGGCGCGTGTCAAGAACAGCATCGTCAAGGCGTTCAACGAGCGTAAGCTGGACGGCCTAGTGCCCGAGGTGCGCGACGAGTCGGATACCGAGAAGGGCATCCGCATCGTGCTCGACGTCAAGCGCGACGGCGACCCCGCCCAGATGCTCAACGCGCTCTTCAAGCACACCGAGCTGCAGATCAGCGTCGCGGTGCAGATGGTCTTCCTCTTCGGCGACTCGTGGCACCCCGCCCGCCAGCCCCGGCAAGTGGGCATGGTGGAGCTGCTCAACCACTACAACCGCCACCAGGTAGACGTGCTCGAGCGCCGCTCGCGCTTCGAGCTCGAGCAGGCCGAGCAGCGCCTGCACGTCGTCAACGGTCTCATCATCGGCGCCGCCAACGCCCAGGAGATCGTGCGCATCTTCCAGGGCGCGCGCGACCGCAACGAGGCCAAGGAGCAGATCCGCGAGCGCTACCGCCTCTCCGAGGTGCAGGCCCAGGTCATCGCCGAGATGACGCTGGCCCAGGTGACGCGCCTGGACGCCGCCAAGTACACCGCCGAGAAGCGCGAGCTGACCCAGCGCATTGCCGCCCTCAAGGAGCTGCTCTCTTCCCAGGCCAACATGGTCGCCGCCGTCAAGGAGGAGATGCGCCAGGTCCTGGCCCAGCACGCCGACGACCGCCGCACGCGCATCGACCGCGAGGGCGACGCCACCGCCGAGATCACCGCCGTCACCCCCAGCGTCGAGACGCAGCCCATCCTCGTGGCGCTGGATGCCGGCGGCAACGTCAAGACCGTCCCCCAGGCCGCCTACCGCCGCACCGTGTCGCGCGAGATCCCGCTGCGCTCCCTCACCGCCGCCACCACCATTTCGCACGTCGTCATCGCCACCGACCGCGGGCGCGTCTTCGTCCTGCGCGGCCACGAGCTGCCGGAAGGCCAGCGCAACTCCAGGGGCGAGCCGCTCCGCAAGCTGGCCCGCCTGGAGCCCGGCGAGCAGGCCGTCACTGCCCTCGCCGTTCCGGACCTCTTCGACTCTCCCGAAGCCGCTCAGGCGGCCCAGCCCGCCTCCAGTGGACGGTCTTCCGGCGCACAGCGCCAAGCGCAGCTCGGTCCGTACCTGACCCTCTTCACCGCGCAAGGGCGCGTCAAGAAATCATTACTTTCAGAGTACCGTCTCGCGGCGCAGGCCGGCGTGGTGGACTTCAAGCTCAGCGCCGGTGACCGCGTCGTGGCCGCCTTTCTCTCCGATGGCGAGGGCGAGTTCCTGGCCGTCTCTTCGGACGGCAAGGCGTTGCGCTTCGGTGAGTCTGAGGTGCGCCCCACCGGCCGCGGCACCCAGGGCATTGCCGGCATGTCGCTCGCCAAGGGCGCGCAGGTGCTTGCTGCCGGCGCCATCGGCCACAAGGACCCCGGCGCCCTGCTCGTCGTCTCGGACAATGGCTACGGCAAGCGCACCCCCTTCGCTGAGTTCCCGGTCAAGGGCCGCGGCACGCAGGGAGTGCAGGCGACCACCCCTGGCTTCACCATCGGTGCGGTTGCCCTCATCCCGGAGCACGCGGACGTCCTGCTGCGCACCACCGCCGGCCAGGCTGTTCGACTGGCCGCGCGTGAGATCCCCTCCCACGGCCGCACCTCGCGCGGCTCCATCCTGGTCAAGCTGGAGTCCACCGACACCATCGCCGGAGTGGCAGTCTTCCCGCCCGAAGCGTAACCTTGCTCATCAGAGGGAGCCCGGCAGCGCTCGGGCGCTGACGGTCTCGCGGGCGCTGGCGACACCGTCAACGTCCTGCGTCTCTCGGTTCTCGCGCCACGATGAGCATGCTCGAATCCTTCCGCATCCGCAGCTTCCGGTACCAGTGGGGCGCGGACTCCTTCGCCACCTGGGCGTCGGAGATGGAGACGCTGCTGCTCGGCTGGTATGTCCTAGTGGACACCGGCTCGCCCTTCCTGGTCGGGCTGGTCGGGGCGCTCCGCTTCGGCGGCACGCTGCTGGCGCCGCTCTACGGCGTCGCGGCCGACCGTTTCGACCGGCGCCGGCTGCTGGTCGGCCTGCGCCTTTTCCAGGGTGTCCAGGCCGGCGCCGTCGCCATCTTGGCGCTGGCCAGCTTGCTCGAGCCGTGGCACGCCTTCGCCATCTCCGGCATCGGCGGCCTGGTACGCAACGGCGAGAACGTGGTGCGCCAGTCGCTCATCGCCGACACGGTGCCGCGCAGCACGCTGATGAACGCCATGAGCCTTTCCCGGCTCACCATGGACGGCGCCAAGATGGCCGGCTCCCTGGCCGGCGCCGCACTGCTCTCCCGCCTCGGCATGGGCCCGGCCTACGCCGCCGTCACCGCCTGCTACCTCGCTAGCGCCGCCTTTGCCCTCGGCATCGCCTCGCCTACTCCAGAATCCTCTCCCGCTGCCACGAAGCCAGGGTCTCCCACCCTCCAGGTGGAGAGCCCCTTCGCCACGCTCCGCTCGGGCTTCGGCTACATGCGCCACCAGCCGGCCATCGTCGCCATCATGTTCCTGGCCTTCCTGGTCAACCTCACTGTCTTCCCGCTGACCAACGGCCTGATGCCCGTCGTCGCGCGCGACGCCTTCGCCTTCGGCCCCGGCGGCCTGGCGCTCCTGCTGACCGCCGTCTCGCTCGGCGCGCTCGCCGGCTCGCTCGCGCTGGCAGCCTTCGCGCGGGCGCCACGTCCGGAGCGCACCATGCTTGCCAGCATCGTGCTCTGGCACGCGCTGCTGCTCGTCTTCACGCAGGTCAGCCGGCCAGACGCGCTCTGGCCCGCGCTGCTCGTGCTCGCCGTCTACGGCGCCGCCACCAGCGGCGCCATGGTCACCATGTCCGCCGTGCTGCTAGGTACCGCCGACGTCGCCTTCCGCGGCCGGGTGATGGGCGTGCGCATGATGGCCGTCTACGGCCTCCCCCTGGGCCTGCTGCTCGGCGGCTACCTCAGCGAGCGCTTCGGCGTCCACCACGCCATGTCCACTCTTGCCGTGCTCGGCCTGTTCCTCACCGCTCTCGCCTGCCTGCGCTGGCCCGCCCTCCTGCGCGGCACGGCCCCCTCAAGCCCTACACTCCGCCCCACACCGCTGTACACCTGACCCCAATGGGCAGAGTAAGACGGCCCCCCCACCGGGCAGGCGGGCGCAGGGTAGGAACCAGAGGAGAGGCAGGGCAAGATGAAGATCACCGGGCTCAAGACGTTTGTGGTGGCCACCAGTCCACAGGGCAAGAACTGGGTATTCGTCAAGGTCTACACCGACCAACCTGGGCTGGACGGGTTGGGCGAGGGGACCGTGACCGGCAAAGCGCAGACTATCGTCAGCGCCATCGAGGAACACGAGCGCTTCCTGATTGGGAAGGACCCGCGCAACATCGAATATCTGTGGCAGGCGATGTACCGCTACCCCCGCTGGCGCGGCGGCCCGGTGCTCAACAGCGCCATCAGCGCCATCGAGATGGCGCTGTGGGACATCAAGGGCAAGGAGCTGGGACAGCCGGTCTGGCAGCTGCTGGGCGGCGCCGCGCGCGACCGCATCCGCTGCTACGCCCACGCCTCACCCCACTCGGAGAGCGGACTCAAGCGCATCCAGGAGCTGCTGGAGCTGGGCTACACTGCCATCAAGAGCGGTCCCTTTTCGGTCAAGGATGACGTTGTACACCCTACCAGGGACGTGCGCGAGGGAGCAGCCGCCTTTGGCCGCATGCGTGAGCTGCTGGGAGAGGACCGCGACATCCTGATCGACGCGCACGGCCTGCTGACCCCCACCATGGCGGTGGACTTTGCCCGCCAGGTGGCGCCGCACCGCCCCATGTGGATCGAAGAGATCACCCAGCCGGAGGACCTCACCACCCTGGCCTACGTCGCGCAGCGGTCCCCCGTGCCGCTCGCCACCGGCGAGCGCCTCTTCACCAAGTGGGGCTTCAACGACCTGATCCAGCAGCGCGTGGTGGACTACATCCAGCCCGATGTCTCGCACGACGGTGGCATCCTAGAAACCAAGAAGATCGCCGCCATGGCCGAGGCCAAGTTCATCGAGGTGGCGCTGCACGGCGCCAGCTCAGAAGTCCTGACCGCAGCCAACTTCCATGTGGACGCCACCACCCCTAACTGCACGATTCAAGAGCATCCCCTGGGCACCGCCTGGCGCTATGAGGTGATCGAGACCAAGTGGGTGGTCAAGGACGGCTATGCGGAGCTCTGCCACGCACCCGGCCTGGGCGTCGAGCTCAACGAGAAGGAAGCGGCCAAGCACCCCTACGTGGCCGACTTCCGTAACCAGCACACCTTCGCCGATGGAGCCGTTGCCGACGCCTAACCCGCCCGAATTGCCGGGGACGTGCGGGATGCCCGACAGGCCGGAGACACCCGGAACGTCCGGGCTGCCCGACCCCTGGCGGGTCGCGGCCGCGCTCGTCGCGGCGCCCTCCCTCGAAGCGCAGCTGACGCTGCTGCTGAAGGAGGCGCCGCGCGTGGGCGGCGCCGACAGCGCCACGGTCTATCTCCTTGAAGAGCCGGAGGACCGCGACGCCGGCTTGCGTGTCGCCGCCGCGTTCGGCGAGACGGCGGTGCGCGCCACCCTGCCGCGCCCCGGTGGGCTGACCCGGCACGTCCTGGACACCGGCCAGCTGCTGGTCATCCCGGACACCACCGCCGACCCGCGCGTCAATCCCGTCGTGATCGAGGCGGGCATTCGCTCGCTCGTGGTCCTGCCGCTGGTCGCGCGCCGTCCCGCACCACCCGCTGCCGACCCTGATGGAGAGAGCGCCGAGACGAGGACGCTCGGCGCGGTGTACATCAATGCGAGCCGCCCGCACGCCTTCACACCGGCGGCAGTGGTCGCGCTGGAGGGACTGGCGGCGCTGGCGACGGTGGCGTTGGAGAACACGCTGCTACTGGAGGCGCAGCGCGCCTCTGCGCGCCGGCTGGAAGAGGCGCTCCAGTTGCGCGAGCAGTTCGTGTCCATCGCATCTCATGAGCTGAAGGGGCCGCTGACCCCGCTCAAGGGGTACATGCAGGCGCTCACGCGCCGCATAGACCGCGCCGCCGCGCGTGGCGAAGCAGTGGACGAGGCCTGGCTGCGCCGCGCGCTCTCGGTCATGGTCGGGCAGATCGACCGGCTAGACCGGCTGGTGACCGACCTGCTGGACGTCTCCCGCGTGCGCACCGGCAGCTTTTCCCTGGCCCTCGTGCCCACGGACCTGGTGGCGCTGGCGCGCGAGACGTTCGAGCGCTTCCGCGACAGCCTTGCCGTCGGTGCCGTGGGAACCACCACTGCAACCGCCGAGCCGGGTGACACGCGCCACACCTTCGCCTGGCATGCCGGCGCCGAGTCGCTGCCCGGAGTGTGGGACGCCAGCCGCCTCGACCAGGTCATCACCAACCTCCTGGGCAACGCTGTCAAGTACTCCCCACACGGTGGCACGATCGAGCTGCGCGTCGAGCCGGTTGTCGAGGCGCCTCCGGACGGTGCCCCACAGAGTGGCGATGCCTCGCATGCGCAAGCGCCGCGGGAGACACCTGACCGGACTGACCTTACCGCAACGCCAGCGTCAGAACTGCGCCGCCACGCCCCGGATGCTGGCCCCGGCTGGGTCCATCTCTCAGTGCGCGACGAAGGCCTTGGCCTTACCCCGGAGGAGCAGCGCGGCGCAATCTTCCAGGCGTTCGCTCGTGGCGAGAGTGCGAGCGGCGCCGCCGGTTTCGGCCTGGGCCTCTTCATCTGCGCTGAGGTCGTCCATCGCCACGGCGGCGCCATTTGGGCCGAGAGCCCCGGCCCCGGCCAGGGCAGCACCTTCCACGTGCTGCTCCCACCCTCTCCACCGGACTAGCCGTCCGCACGGCACGACATCAACAACTAGCGAGGAGGTAGGCATCCTTGTTACTACCTGCCGCCATGAAGATCACCGCGCTGGAGACGGTCCGCCTCGGCGAGCACCCCAACATCCTGTTCGTGCGCGTGCACACGGACGCGGGCATCGTCGGGCTGGGGGACACGTGGCGGCTGGTGGAAACCACCGAGGACTACGTGCACGGCGTGGCGGCGCCCATGCTGCTGGGCGAAGACCCTACGGCTATCGAGCGGCACTGGCGAAACATGTACCGCACCGCCGGGCCCGGCCTACGCTCGGCCGAGATCCAGGGACTCTCGGCGATAGACGTGGCACTGTGGGACGTGTTCGGCCAGGCACAGGGGCTGCCGGTTTACAAGCTGATGGGCGGCCCAACCTACGACAAGGTGCGCATCTATAACACCTGCGCCGGCTACCGCTACGGCGGCGAAAAGCCCCGCGGCGTGGACGCCACCTACACCGACGGCCGCGCGGCCGGCCCCTACGAGGACCTGGACGCCTGGAAGACCGATGCCGGCAAGCTGGCAAAGGACCTGCTGGCGCAGGGCGTCTCCGCCATGAAGATCTGGCCCTTCGACCAGTTTGGGCCGGAGACCCACGGCCAGTGGATCACCGGGGCGCAGATCGAGGAGGGGCTGCGGCCCTTCCGCCAGATCCGCGACGCGGTGGGCCACCGGATGGACGTGGCGCTGGAGATGCACTCGGTCTGGAACCTACCCAGCGCCATCCGCATCGCCAAGGCGGTGGAGCCCTACGACCCCATGTGGTTCGAGGACCCTATCCGCATGGACAACCTGGACGCGCTGGCCGAGTTCAAGCGCTCCACCCACATACCCACCACCGCGAGCGAAACGGTGGCGACGCGTTTCGCCTTCCGCGAGATGCTGGAACGCCACGCAGTCTCAATCGTGATGTTCGACTGCGGCTGGGTGGGTGGCCTCTCGGAAGCGAAGAAGGTGGCCAACATGGCCGAGGCACACCACCTGCCCGTGGCGCCCCACGACTGCACCGGCCCGGTGAACTACGTGGCCGACGTGCACCTGGACTTCGCCGTGACCAACGTCTTCGTGCAGGAGACCGTGCGCGCCTACATCCACGGCTGGTACCAGGAGCTGGTCACCGCCCTCCCGCGCATCGAGAACGGCTACGTCTTCCCGCCCGAGGGCCCCGGTCTCGGCACCGCCCTCAAGCCCGAAGTGTTCGAGCGACCGGACGTGACGGTACGCCGCACACCCGCGCACTAGCTGCTGCCTGCACCTCTGAGCACTGTCACCTGCAGCTGGCGCTCGCGCGGGCCATCGCCTTCTACGAGGTAGATTGCCTGCCAGCGGCCGAGGGCAAGGTCGCTGCTTTCAATAGGGATGGTGACGGAGCAACCAAAGACCGACGAGAAGATGTGGCCGCCGCTGTTGTTTTCCCAGTGCTTGAAGCGCGCCTCGTCGCCGAGCATGTCTTCTGCCCAGCGTAGGAGGTCTGCCGCAACGTCGGGGTCGGCGTTCTCGTTGATCGTGATGCCCGCGGTGGTGTGCGGTACGTAGACAGTGCAGAGCCCATCTTGGGCGCCGCTCTGGCGCACGGCGGCGCGCACCAGCGCCGTTACGTCGAGCAGCTCGCGGTGGCGGGTGGACCTGGCGGTGACGGTGATGGTGGCCATCTTGATGGCAAGCATCGTACCGACAAGGCGGGACGGCGAGGAGAGCCATCAGTGTAGCCGTCGTTAATGGTCCGGTAACATCGGCGGGCTTGCGCCGCCCACCCGGCGACGCGTTTGTGTGCCCGATGACCATGACCAGCCAACCGGTTGCCGCGCCCGCGGCCGTGCGCGACGCGCCTGCCACGCCACCGGCAGATGTGCCGGTGATCGACGTCACCCAGGTGATCCAATGGCTCGACGCCGCGGCGGCGGGGGCCGTGCTGGGCGGCAAGGCTGGCCCGCTCACGCGCCTGGCTGCGGCCGGGCTTCCGGTGCCACCGGGCTTTGTGATTACGCCTGAGGCGTTTGAGGGTGGAGACCTGCAGCGCGACGTACGCGAGGCGATAGCGCGAGCGTACGCGGAGCTGGGGCAGCGAGCCGGGGCGGCGCGGGACACGGGCGACGCGGAGCCGCTGGTGGCGGTGCGGTCGTCGGGCACGGCGGAGGACCTGGCGGAGGCGAGCTTCGCCGGACAGTACGAGACGGTGCTGGGCGTGCGCGGTACCGAGGCGGTGGTGGCGGCCGCGCTGCACTGCTGGGCGTCTCTGCATGCGCCGCACGCAGCGCGCTACCGACAGAGCGTGGAAGAGCGCACCGGGCGCACGCTGCCACCACCGGCCATGGCGGTGCTGGTGCAGCTGCTAGTATCCGCGGACGCCGCGGGCGTGGCGTTCACTGCCGATCCGCTCTCCGGCGACCGCTCCTGCGTGACGCTCAACGCGGCCTGGGGACTGGGGCAGTCGGTGGTGGACGGCGAGGTGGAGGCGGACACCTGGCAGGTCGATCGTGAGACGAAGCTGACCTTGCGCCAGACCACCGGGCACAAGCCTACGCGCACCGGCGCCGGGCCGGACGCGCCGCGCGAGGCGGTGCCCGACGCGCTGCAGCGCCGGCCCTGCCTTCTGCCCAACCAGGTCACCCAGGTGGTGGAGCTGACGCTGCACGCCGAAGCGGTGCTGGGTGTGCCCGCGGACGTGGAATGGGCCGTCGAGGGAGAACGCGCCTGGCTGCTCCAGGCGCGGCCAATCACCACGGGCGTCGCCGAGGTTACCACCACAGCTGCTCCGGCCGCCGTGGCCCCCGTGCCCAATGCCGGTCTGGAGAGTCACGCTGAGGGGCCAACCCCCGACTTTCCGTTCAGCTGGCCGGACGCAGAGGCGCCACGGCTGCACTGGAAGCGGCAGGGCGACCAGCCCGACCAGCCCGTGCCGGCGCCGATGCGACCGCTGAGCGTGGATGTCTACCACGCGTTCCAGCGCACCTGGGCCAACTCAGGGCGGCTGCGCGGAGGCGACACGCTGCCGCGCTCGATAGTGCTTAACGGGATCGGCTACTCCACGCGTGCATCCAACCCTATGCCGGAGGCGGAGCGGGAAGCGCAGAAGCAGCTCTTCGAGCGGGCGGCACTGGCGCTGCACGACCGCGGTGAGACCTACCTGCAGACGGTGGTGTTCCCCGAAGTGGACGCCGCAAACGAGCGGCTGGCGGCGGTGGACGTGTGGACGGCGGAGCCGGCGGCGCTGGCGGCGCACTTCGAGGAGGCGCTGCGCTGGTACGAGCGTGCCTGGACGCTGCACTGGATGTGGGGACCCAACGGCCCCAAGGAACGCTTCCAGAAGCTGTACGCTGAGCTGACCGGCGACAAGCGCGAGGAGAGCGCCGCGGAGCTACTCGGACACGAGCCAAACCTGCTCACCGACGCGATCGATGGACTGGTGGAGCTGGCGCGCATCGCGCAGTCCCACGCGCCGTTGCGGGCGCTCTTACTGGAATTGTCCGCTGCGGAAGCGCTGGTGGCGGTGCGCGGTGACGTGGACGGCGCCGCCGAGTTCTGCACCGCCCTGGACGCGCTGCTAGAGCGGCAGGGGCTGCGCTGCGGCGAGGGGTACGGCAACGACCGCGACGAGATGCTGCCCGGCTGGCGCGAGGATCCATCGCTGGTGATCGAGCTGGTGCAGCGCTATGTGCCGCAGGATCTTGACGCGATGGCCGCGGCGCGCGCCGCGGCCATCGCACGGCGCGACGCGCGGGCGGCGGAGATCCGCGCCTCGATAACCGATGAGGCGAAGCTGCGGGACTTCGACTTCTGGCTGACCGCCGCGCGCAAGGCGCAGCAGGGGTTCGAGGACCACAACTACAAGATCGATTCGGCCGCCACGTCGCTCCTGCACTTGGCAATCGCCGGCAGCGGCCGGCGCCTGGCCGCTGCCGGAGTGCTCGCCGCCGAGAGCGACATTTGGTGGCTGCACGCGCAAGAGGCGCCACTGGCGCTGCGTGGCCTGATACCACCTGCGGCCCCCGACCGCGCACCGGACTGGCCGCAGCTGGTGGAGGCGCGCAAGGCACTGCAGCGCTGGCAGGAGACGCTGACGCCGCCCGAAGCGCTTGGCGCGCCGCCGCCACCGCCGGAGCAGAAACCAGACGCCGCGACGGACACGAAGTCTGATGGGGATGCGGCAGCCGAGGAAAAGCCCGCGCCGCCGGAGAACGTGCTCATCACCGGCCAGACCGGCTCACTGGGTGTGGCCACCGGGCGCGTGCGGCTGGTGGACCGGAACACCGCCGTGCCGCACGCGGAGGCGGGCGACGTGCTGGTGGCGCACAACGCTGGGCCGGCCTGGACACCGCTGTTCCCGATGGTGGCGGCGGTGGTGCTGGATGCGGGGGCCTTCTTCCAGCACGCCATGCTGACGTGCCGCGAGTACGGCGTGCCGGCGGTGTTCCAGACCAAAGAAGCCACCAAAGTTCTCCGCGACGGCCAGCGCGTGACGGTGGACGCCACCCACGGATGGGTGCTGCCGGCACCGCCAGCAACGCCAGTGCTGCCGGAGCCGCCAGCGGACTGAGGCGGTAAGGCGAACACTGGTGTCGCCGTCACCGTGGAATGGGTCTTGCGCCGCTATGCCAGCATGACGCGTGACACGGGGGATACTGTGGTTAACGGCGACAGACGCCAAGACTTCGCGGACGTGCTGCTGGGACCGTTCCAGGCCGGGACCATCCGCATCGGGTTGGCAGGCGAAGAGCTGACGGTGCGGGCGGAAGCGGTGGTGACCGGTGAAGTGGTGATCCAGAAGGAGCGCACCCTGGAGCGCCAGGAGCTGACCGAGACGCTGCGCCGCTGGGACGTCGTGGCGCGAGAGGGTGACGAGGGCCTCAGCGTCGAGCCCAGAACAACAGCCGTTTGAAGGGGTAGAAGAACGGGCGCGAGTCTTCCAGCTGCGGCAGGAGGCGGGCGCGGTAGCGGTCCAGGAAGGCGTCCCACAGGTCGGGGGAGAGGCGCTTCTGGTAATCGGTCAGCAGCGTGCCCTTGACCCATTCCACCACGTCGTCGCGTGCGCCCAGGTAGTGGCCGAACACCTGCAGGCGGACATGCTGCTCGGCAAACCCGAGCCGGTCCAGCGAGGCGGCGTACCCTTCTGGGGTGAGGATGGGAAAGCGTCGCACGTGACCACCAAGTGCGGTGTGGAAGGGCTCTTCCTGCGCTACCTCCGCGGCGACGACATGCGAAGCGTGGTCGGCATTGCCCGGCACCTGAACGGCGAGCTGGCCGCCCGGCGCGAGGCCGGCGGTGAGGTTGACCAGCAGCGGGGGATGGTCATCCACCCACTGGAGCGCAGCGTTGGAGAAGATCAGGTCGAACGGCGCCTCGTCACCGGCGGCCAGGCGCTGCGCGAACGAGGGGATGTCGCCCTCCTGGAAGCTCAGCCCCCCGCCGGCCAGGGGCGCCGCCCGGCTCAGCATGGCGGACGAGCTGTCCAGCCCCACCGTCTCACGCGCGCCCAGGTGCCGGTGCAGCTCGCGCGTCAGCTCCCCCGTGCCGCAGCCCAGATCCACGACGCGCATGCCTGCTCCGTGGGCGCCTGAACCAGCGTCCGCACTGCCTTTACCTGTCTCATCCGCCCGTGCGGCCGAGGGCTGGATGAGGGCAAGCAGCTCGTAAAACGGGCGGCTGCGCTCGTCCTTGAAGCGCTGGTACTGGTCGGGGTTCCAGGTGTCTGCGGTCATGCTTGGGAGCCTCTTCAAGTGGCTTCCACGAAGCTGGTGTCGGCCAGCCAGCGGGCGCAGAGGTCGGTCCACTGGTGCACGGTGGGATCGGCCGGCGCCAGGCCCAGGCCATGGCGGCCCTTGGGGAAGACGTGCAGCGCGAAGGGTACGCTGTGGCGGGCGAGCGCGCCCGCGAAGAGCAGGCTGTTCTCCACCGGCACGCCGGGGTCCTCGGCGGTGTGCCAGAGGAAGGTAGGCGGCGTCTCGGCGGTGACGCACAGCTCGTTGGAGAGCGCGCGACGCTGGTCTAGTGCGGGGTTCTCGCCCAACAAGTTACGCGCCGATCCCAGGTGGGGGTACTGCAAGAAGCTGATCACGGCGTAACACAGGATCGCGGCGTCCGGGCGGCAGCTCTCGCGCTCCACGGGATCGGTGCTGGTGGGATCGCCCGCGTCGAAGTGCGTCGCCAGCGTGGCGGCCAGGTGCCCACCCGCGGAGAAGCCCAGGATGCCCACCCTGGCGGGGTCGACGGTCCAGCGGCCGTCACGCGCGCCGTGGCGCACGGTGCGCAGGGCGCGCTGGGCATCCTGCAGGGGCAGCGGGTGGAGTGCCGGCGCGTCGTCGGGCCGCTCTGTGGCGACGCGGTAGTCCAGCACGAAGGCGTGCAGGCCCAGGGTGTTGAGCCAGCGCGCCACCGGCTCGCCTTCGTGCGCGGCGCGGGCGCGGTAGCCACCGCCGGGGCAGACCACCACCGCGGCGCGCGGCTTGCCGGCTGCCTGAGGCGGGTCGATCAGGTAAGGTGTCAGGCGGGGCAGACCGGCCTGGTTGACGCCGCCGGGCTGCTGCTCAGACGGCCAGAGTGGCGCGGATTCCGGGGAGTTCATTGGCTTGGAAGACCTCACCCCCGCCCCCTCTCTCACAGGAGAGGGGAGGTTCGTGGGCGGATCAGCTCGGCGGTTGAGTGAGGCAAGTGCAACCATGCTTGTACAGGAGAAGAGGTGATGGCAACAAGCGGCGGCAGGGACCAGAGTCAGGGTGAGGCCGTACGGGTCGGGGCAATCGGCGTTGGGCTGGCGATGGAGAAGCTGCACTGGCCGGCGCTGCGCCAGTTGACGGACCGCTTTCGGGTCACGGCGTTCGCGGATGTCTCGCGCCAGACGGCGGAGCACTTCGCCGCGTACGCGGGCGTGGACATGCGGGACTACAGCGCGGAGTACCGCGAGCTGCTGCGGCGCGACGACGTGGACGCGGTTGTCATCCTACTGCCGATCCCGCTGCTGTACGAGGCCGCGCGCGCGGCGCTGGAGGCGGGCAAGCACGTGCTGTGCGAGAAGCCGCCTGGAGGGACGCTGGAGCAGGGACAGGAGTTCCTTGAACTGGAGCGGCAGTTCCCCGACCGGAAACTGCTGATCGCGGAGAACTTCTTCTATAGAGACGACCTGCGATTAGCGCGCTCGCTGGTGGATGCGGGGGAGATCGGCAAGGTGCAGGCAATGACGTGGCGCATGGCCAGCCAGTACGTGCCGCGTGAGGGGTCGTTCTCCAGCACGCCGTGGCGCCAGCAGCCGCAGTACCGGGGTGGGCCGCACCTGGACGGTGGCGTACACATGGTGGCGCAGATCCGCCTGCTCTGCGGCGACGTGCAGCGCGTGCACGGACTGGTGCAGCACGCCAACAGCAAGATGGGCGGGCCGTCCCACCTGCTGCTGAACATGGCGTTCGTCTCGGGCGCGGTGGGCAACTACACGTCGCTGCACCCGGAGATCCCGGTGCCACGTGAGGAAAGCGGGATGCGCCTGTTCGGCAGTAACGGCGTAATGCAGTTCCGCAGTGGTCCCGGCGAGGAGACGCGCACCGTGGTGGTGCACCGGGCGGACGGCAGCGTGCAGGAGCACCGCGTGGAGGGGACCGACGGAGGCTACTACAACGAGTGGCGCAACTTCCACGACGCCATCAGGCACGACGAGCCGATTCTGGGCACAGTGGCGCAGAGCTACAAGAACATGCAGAGCGTGCTGGGTGGACTTGATTCGGCTGAGGGCGCCGGCGAGCTTTCGCTAGACGACGCGCCGGGCGGCCTCTCCGAGCAGGCACTCCCTCTCTGGCGTCCGAGAGGTACTCAGGGATTGTTCGACGGGCTGCCGTGCCGCGTGAGCGTGGCCTAAGCCAGGCGCTTGAGCGCGCTGCGGGCGGCCCAGTAGCCGCACATGCCGTGGATGCCGGCGCCGGGTGGGGTGGAGGCGGAGCAGAGGTAGAGGCCGTCCACGGGAGTGGCGTAGGGGTCCAGGCTGGGGACGGGGCGGAAGAAGAGCTGGCGCAGGTCGGGCAGGCCGCCGGCGATATCGCCACCCACCAGGTTGGCGTTACGCCGCTCCAGCTCCAGCGGGGGCAGCACACTGCGAGCCAGGACCAGGTCACGGAAGCCGGGGGCGAACCGCTCGATCTGCGCCTCCATGCGGTCCACCACGCGCTGCGCCTCTTGCGGCGTGAAGCGCGCGCCGAAGGGGACGTGGCCGTAGCCCCAAGCGGTGTGCTTGCCGGCGGGGGCGCGGGTGGGGTCGAAGCGGCTGGGCTGGGCCAGGATCAGGTACGGCCACTCGGCGGCCCTGCCGCGCCAGGCAGCGCGCTCGGACGTCTCGATCTCGGAGAGGGTGCCACCCAGGTGGACGGTGGCGGCGCGGGCGCAGGCGGCCGACTTCCAGGGGATGAGACCGGAGAGCGCCCAGTCCACCTTGAAGGCCGCCAGGCCGTAGCGGTAGCGTTCTAGCTGCCGGCGGTAACCCTCCGGCAGACGGGTACCGCCGAGGTCCAGCACTTGTTTCGGAGTGAGGTCCAGCAGCACGGCACGGGCGGGCGGCAGCTCGTCCAGGGTGGTGACGGGGGCGCCAGTGACGATCTCGCCGCCCAGCGAGCGCAGGTAGCCGGCCAGGGCTTCGGCCAGGCGGCCCGCGCCGCCCTTGGGGATGGGCCATCCTTCCGTGTGACCGGCAATGGCGAGCAGCAGGGCGAAGGCGGCGGTAGGCGCCTTGTGGGGCGGCATGGTGACGTGCGCGGCAATGCCACCCAGTAGCGCGCGGGCGCGTGTGCCCTGGAACAACCGGCGGGTGAGCCAGGTGATGGGCGGCAGCCCCACCAGCCCGAAGCGCGCCAGGAGCAGCGGGTGGCGCGGCGCGTGCAGCGGCGCCAGCGTCTCGGCGAAGAACCGCTCGGACCAGTCCACGAACGGCGCGAGCAGCCGCGAGTAGGCCGCGGCGTCGGCCGCCGATCCGAGCGTCTCGCCAGTCGCTTCAAGCGAACGCTCCAGGAGCGCCGCAGTGCCATCGTCGAAGGGATGCGCCACCGCGGCGGGCGAGTGGAGCCACTGGAGTCCGTAGGAGGCAAGCGGCAGCGTGCGCAGGAAGGGTGAGGCTACCGCCAAGGGATGGACTGCGGAGAAGGTGTCGTGATGAAAGCCGGGCAGGGTGAGCTCTTCGGTGCGCAGGCCACCGCCCACCACCGGCGCGGCCTCGCGCACCAGCACGCGACGCCCCGCCTGCGCCAGCGTGATCGCTGCACAGAGGCCGTTTGGCCCCGCCCCTACCACCACGGCGTCGTACTGCGCGGCGCGCGCTTCGCGTGTCATGCAGGGATGGTAGATGGGGCACTGTCGGTTGGCTTGACGAGGCGTACGCGGCACAGGTGCACGATTGCCGACCGAGGACAAGCAACCTACGCGCAGAAGGTGATGAGTGCGGAGGCCGTAGAATCCAGCCGGAAGGACAACCAACGTGATCCAGACAGGCGGCGTGCAACGGATGGCGATAACGAGCGGCGTGACGCGGCGGCGGGTGGTAGCGGGCGCAGGGTTGAGCGGTGCGGGGGTGGTGCTGGCGGCGTGCGGCGGGCAGTCGGGCGCTGGCGGCGCGACCGGCGGGAGCGGTACCGGCGGCGCGGCCACGCTCAAGGCGGGCAGCACCATCGTCTACTGGAACGACCAGGCGGGGGCGTACCCGGACCTGATGCAGAAGTGGGGCACGGCGTTCCAGCAGAAGACGGGCGTGAAGGTGGAGGTGACCGGGGGCATCCCCGCTGCGGACTACCAGAACAAGCTCGGCGCCGCCTTCGCCGGTGGAACGGGGCCGGACGTGTACCGTTACCTCCAGGAGGCGGTCCCGCTGCCTGCGGCGGTGGAGCGCAACACGCTGCGCAAGCTGGACGATTACGTCAAGCGCGACAAGTACGACCTGGCGGACTTCCGCAAGGACTCGATCGAGCTGTACCGCTGGAAGGGCGTGCTGTACGGCCTGCCGCGCGATTACGGCCTGCAGGTGATCTACTACAACAGCGACCTGTTCCAGCGCCTGGGCATCCCGCCGATCCCCACCGACTGGAACGACAAGACCTGGACGATGCAGAAGTTCGTGGACGTGTGCGTCCAGGTCGCGCGCGGCGGTGAGCGGCACGCGGTCTTCGTGCCGCGCGGGCGGCGGCCGTGGAGCTCGTTCGTCTACTCCAATGGCGGGCAGGTGGTGAAGAAGAACGCCGACGGCCTGGCGACCGAGTTCGCGCTGACCGAGAAGCCGGCCGTGGACGCGCTGCAGCTGATGCAGGACCTGATCTACAAGCACAAGGCAGCGCCGCAGCCGTCCGAGGAGGCGGCGCTGGGCAACCAGATCGCGCTGCTGCAGTCCGGCAAGCTGGCGATGCAGATCACCAACCCCAGCGCGCGAGGCGACTACCTGCGCGCGGGCGTGACGGCGTTCGACGTGGGAGTGTTCCCCATCGGCGGGGCGCAGCGCCGCGGCGTGGGCGGCGGCGGGACCGGCTGGGGCATCGGTGGGCTTACCAAGCAGCCGGAGGAGGCGTGGGCCTTCCTGCAGCACATCACCAGCAAGGAGGCGGAGCTCGACGAGGTGGCCATCGGCCAGACGACGCCCTCGCGCACGTCGATCGCCACCGGCAAGGAGTTCCTGGACCCCAGCAAGCCGCCCAAGAACGCCAAGGTCTTCGCGGACGGGCAGGAGTACGTGGTGCGCGACCCGGTGCACGCCAAGTGGCCCGACGTGGAGCGTGACGTGGTCAACAAGGTGATGAACGAGCAGCTGTGGACCGGCACCGCCTCCGCCGCGCAGGCGCTCAAGGAAGTGAAGGACAAGGGGGACCCCTTCTTGAAGGGATGAGGACTGAGGACTGAGGACTGAGGACTGAGGACTGAGGGGGGCGGCTAGGGGCTTCAGCCGGTGGCACGTCCGCTGGCTGGCTCTTCGGCGGCCCGGCTGGACCGGCGTGAGAGGCCGGCCCAGCCGAGGCCGCGCACCAGGAACGAGAGCAGGAAGACGACCGGGATCCAGGGCAATGGCACGGCCTGGGTGATGGCGCCTGCGACGATAGACCCCACCGCGCCGGCGGCGCCGACAGCCGCCGCGTAGGCGCCCAGGTACGCGGGGCGTTCGGCTTCGGGGGCCATCTCGAGCAGGCGCGCGGTCATGGCCAGCGTGTAGCCGCCCCACGCGACGCCGCCATAGGCGGAGAGGACCAGGGCGACCCACGGCTCACGCGCCAGCATCCAGCCCACGGGGATGAACGCCGCGCCGGCGGCGGAATAACCAAGTACTCGGTCGGCGCCCCAGCGCTCGATACCGCGCGCCCAGAAGCGCTGCGAGGCGATCGCGGCGAGGCTGGATGCGAGCGAGACGGTGCCCAGGAAGCTTGTAGGCGCGCCAAGGTAGCGCACCAGCCAGATGGGCGCCGCCGGACCGATCATGGAGGCGCCACCCTGCAGAATGGCGGCGGCTAGGACGAGCTCACCCAGCGCAAGCGACGGCGGCGCGCCTAGCCGCCGCGCAAGGCGGGGCCACCAGCCGGTGGTTGGCTGGGAGAGGGTGGGCGGAGTGGGCGGGATGGACGCCGTCGGGAGCGCGGGCGCCGTTGCCCGCAGGGGTTGGACTGAATGCGGAGCGGCGCTTGTCTCGTCCAGGCGCTCTGCTTCGGGTTCGAACAAGGGACGGGCCGCGTGGGCGACTTGGGCGGCATCCGGAGGTGTGGCGGCGCGGGCACGGGCGGCGCCGCGCAGGAGCATGGCGTAGGCGCCGATGCCGGCTAGGCCGCAGCCGGCAGCGGCGGCGAAGCCGAGCGCGTAGCCCTGGGGGCCGGGGTACACGGCGAGCACGGCAGTCAGGCCGGCGGTGCCCAGCAGGGCGCCGAGCCAGAGCGCCATCATGCGGTCGGCCAGGTAGCGGGTGCGGCCGGCCTCCGGGGAGGCAGTGCCGGCGCGCGCGCCCATGGCGGGGCTGGCGGCGGCGGTGGCGACAGAGGAGACGATCAGGATGGCGGTGAACAGCCACAGCGCCGGTCCCGGCCGCCCGGAGAGCGCCAGCGCCGCCGGAGCCACACCGGCCAACAGCCACACGCCGCGTGAGACCGTGGCCGACAGGTAGACGCGGCGGTCGGTGCGCCCGCGGCGCGTCCACTGCGCGCCGTGCAGTTGCAGGCCGTTGGCAAGCAGCGTGTTGAGGGCCAGCAGCAGGCCCAGCTGCGCGCCTTCCGCACCCAGCTCGACAGCGAAGGCGGTGAGGAAGGCGGCGGTTGGGCCGCTCCACAGTGAGCCGGCGAGCGCCTCCAGGATGCCCCACACCCAGACGGTGCGGCCGGTAGCCCCAGTGGCCGGTGTTAGGGAGGGAGCGGACTCAGGTTCGGCGGGCACTCACCGTAGAACGGACGAACGATGAGGGACGGAGAAGACGTCCGCCTCCGGTGCTTTACCTGTCGTTCAGCACTCGTCGCAGGGCCCCGTCACGTCGCCCCAGGCGTCGGCCCACTGATGGAGCAGGAGCAGGATCTGGCGTAGGCCCTCGCCCTTGGAAGTGAGAGCGTACTCCACGCGCACGGGGATCTCCGGGACGACGCGGCGCTCCACCAGGCCCTCGCAGATCAGCTCCTTGAGGCGCTCGCACAGGATGGGGTCAGAGATGCCGTCGATACGCGCCAGGAAGTCGCCGAAGCGGCTGGGACCATCCAACAGGACGCGCAGCACCAGACCGGTCCAACGCTTGCCCAGCAACGCCATCGCCTTCTGGTAGCGCGGACATAGCCCCTCGCGACAGACTTCATCGCCAGCAGTGCCGGCTGCGCCCGTTGCGCCCAGGGAGTTCGGCGCGCTTGCAGCGCTGGTGGCACTGCTGGCGCTCTGGGCGCCTGCCGTGCGGGAGTCGCGGGCGCCCTCGCCCCGGCGGGGCGCAGACCGCGTGGCCGGCCCGCGGTGGGTGTCTATCGCTTCTATGGTCTGTGTCGCCATGCCAATGATTCCCCCGCCGGCTCTCCCCGGCATCTGCCAGTGCGTCACCCGTTCCCCCAGGTTCGGGCAGTCTTACGCCCTGCCGGTGCGGTGCCCGTGCAGCGCGTAAGACCGGCGTGCCGATCTGTGTACATCCTAGCGCACCCCGCCAGCACTGGCGACCGACTAGCCAAAACGCTCAGCGGCACGCAATCTGCTAAAGCGCAACACCGGTACACTACCGGCATTGTGATGGCAGATGCGGGGCAAGACCTGTGCATCCAAATCGGCGGGGACAGCGTACTAAGGGAACAAAAGCCACTTGACAAAGTGAAGTGGCCGGCGTAGACTGCACTTCATAAATAGAAGTGACTTCGGCGCCGCAAGTGTGCCGGAGCCACGGAAAGCTGAGAGAAACCATGGAGCAGGCGAGCGTGCGGCGCGGTCGGATGGCGAATGCGATGGGCGGCGTGGGCGCGGTCGGAGTGGTGTCGTTCGCGCCTACGGAGCCGGTGGAGCTCGTCTCGCTGCCCGTGGGTGGCGGGGGTGGCAAGGTGGCCAAGGCAAGCAAGGTTGCCAAGGTGGCCGGTGGGGCGCGCGCGCGGAGCGTGGCGGTGGCGGACGCGCCGGCAGAGCTGGAGGCACTGCCGCAGTACCTGCGGGAGATCTCCAAGGGATCGCTTCTCACCGCCGAGGACGAGGTGGAGCTGTCACGGCTGCTGCACTCCGGCGACGAGCGGGCGATCGACCGGGCGCGGGCGCGGCTGATCGAGTCCAACCTGCGGCTGGTGGTGAGCGTGGCGCGGCGCTACCTGGCGCAGGCGGGGCGCGCCGGCCACGCCATGGACCTGGGCGACCTGATCCAAGAGGGCAACATCGGCCTGTTCAAGGCGGTGGAGAAGTTCGACCCCGACCGGGGCTTCCGCTTCTCTACCTATGCCTACTGGTGGATCCGCCAGGCGATCACGCGCGCCATCGCGGACCGTGGCCGGACCATCCGGTTGCCCGTGCACGTGGGCGAGCAGCTGGCCAAGCTGGCGGAGGCGAGCGTACGGCTGGAGCAGCAGTTCGGGCGCGAGCCTTCACCGGAGGAGCTGGCGACGGACCTGAAGGTGCCGGTGAGCCAGATCACCGAGCTGATCACGGCGGCACGTGCGCCTGCGTCGCTGGACGCGCGCCGCTCGTCGGACGACGACGACGGCGATGGCACGGCGCTCGGCGACGTGGTGGCCGACACGAGCGGGGCGGCGCCCGACTCCGACGCCGAGCGCGACGAACGCCGCGCGGCGGTGGACGAGGCACTCAAGCTGCTGAATCCGCGCGAGCGGGACGTGGTGGCGCTGCGCTATGGCATGGAGGACGGGCAGGAGCGCAGCTTGGCCGAGGTGGGGCGCGTGCTGGGCGTCTCACGCGAGCGCGCGCGCCAGGTAGAGGCGGCGGCGCTGGCCAAGCTGCGCCGGCTGGGCAGCGGCATGCTGCTGGCCAACGCGGCGTAGTTGCCGGCTTCGTCATTTCGTGCGTGTCGGGCAGCTAGCGGGCGCGAACGTTACGATTTGTGACGAGTATTTGACGTGGCCTGCCCGCCGCGCCCTATCCTACGGGGCGCATGGGCCTTGTAGTACCGCCTCGTCGTCCGTCGATCTCCACTTCTTCCATCACTTCGCTGGGCGCGTCCACACGGCGCCGGCTGTTCAAGGCCGGCGCCGCTTCTGTGTCTGCGGCGGCGCTGGCGGCGCGAGCACGCGGCGCCGGTGCCCAGGGCGAGGAAGACATCTCGCAGGTGGACCCCGAAGCGACGGGCCCGGCATCGCCACGGCCGATCATCGTGCAGATCGACAATGACCCGCGCGCGCGGCCGTCGTCGGCGCTGGGGGCCGCACGCATCGTCTACGAATACACGGCCGAAGGCGGCGTGACGCGCTTCTCGGCCATCTACACCGCGGACCAGCAGGACGTGGGCCTGATCGGCAACGTGCGCTCCGGCCGGCTGGCGACGATCGAGATCACTCAGGAGTTCAACGGCATCCTGGCGTACCACGGCGGCGCGACAGGCATCCAGGAGCGTATCTGGGACTCGTGGATCGACTTCATCAGCTTCGAGCTGGAGGAGAACTACCGGTTCTTCACCCGGACCCGGAATCGCGCGGCGCCGTACAACTCGTACACCGACCTGCGGCGCATCCGCGCCGCGGCGCGGCAGAAGGGCATCCCGCTGCTGGGACGCGGCTTACAGACGTTTCCGGTGGGCGACTACACGCCGCCACCGGACTGGGCGGCCCCGGCGAACCGCATCTACTTGCCGTACCAGAACGGGTTCCAGGTGCTGTACGAGTGGGACCCGGCGAGCAACGCCTACTGGCGCACCATGGGCGGACGCACGCACTATGATGAGGGTCTGCGGGCGCCGATCACGACGCAGAACGTGGTGGTGCAGTTCGTCCCCACTTACCTGACCGACATCGTGGAGGACATCTACGGCTCGCGCTCGCTGGACTACGGGCTGCAGGGCGAGGGGCCGGCCTGGGTCTTCCGCGACGGCTACTGGGTAGAGGCGAACTGGCAGCGCGGCGAGGGCTGGCACTTCACCACCTTCTACGACGCGGAGGGCAACCAGATCTCCTTCGCGCCGGGCAGCGTATGGATCTCACTGGTGGCTCCAGATGCACCGGTGGAATTCTGGAACGAGTAGGTTTCCTCGCTACCGCTCATGACTGTCGCTCATGTCGGACGCGACGCAAACACGGTAGTATCGTGATGAGACGACAGCAGGAGTGATGATGAAGGCAAGCAAAGCACTGAAGGGCACTCACCAGGCGGCAGCGGCTTCCCTGCCACGCACCACCGAGCGCTTCCAGGTGGAGGGGCTAGACTGCGGCGAGTGCGGTACGAACATCCGTACCGGGCTGCGCCAGCTGGCCGGGGTGCAGGCGATCAATGTGAATGTTGCGGCGCAGGAGATTGCCGTCACGTTCGATCCCAACCGCGTGCAGCCGGACGCCATCCGCGTGCAGCTGGAGCAGCTGGGCGTCGGCTGCCGCTAAACGGCTACCTTCATAAGGGCACGCCGCTCAGCGGCGTGCCCCTCTCGCGGATAGGCCTGCCGAGCCCACTCTGTCAGGCGGCTACTTGGCAGGGCGGGCGGCTTTGATGGCGTCGTATTCGGCCTGGATGCTCGCGTTCATGCGCGGGTAGACGTCGGCGATCGAGAAGCCATCCACGATCTTCTGGCGCTGGAATGCCTCCTTGGCCTCGGTCTCCGGGCACTCGGCGGCCATCTCTTCGGCGTATTGGGCGGGAATGACGACGATGCCTTCTTCGTCGCCGAGCAGCACGTCGCCAGGGACGACGGTCACGCCGCCGCACTGGATCACGTCGTTGTGGGAGTAGGGCAGCAGGGCGCTGAGGTTGGCGGCGGGGTGGACGCTGCGAGTAAAGACTGGGATGCCCATGCGCTTGATGTACGGCGAGTCGCGCACGCAGCCGTCGGCGACGATGCCGGCAGCGCCGCGAGCCTTGATGCGGCTGGCCAGGATGTCCCCCATGGTGGCGGCTTCCAGGTTGCCCATGGCGTCCACGACGAAGACATCGCCGGGCTCTACTGCCTCGATGGCCTCGCGCTGGGGGTTGTCCATGCCGGCCTCGCGCAGCATGGGCAGCAGGTCCTCGCGCACCGGAACGTAGCGCAGGGTGCGCGCGCGGCCGGCCAGCGGGTACACCTCGCCGATAGACAGGGGGCGCACCCCCATCATGAAGGGGCGCTTCACTCCCTTACGCTGCAGGAAGGCCCAGGCGGTTGCGGTGCTGACCGCCTTGAGGCGTTCGAGCGTTTCGTCTGAGATCCGGGGACCGCGCGCGGCATCGAAGAGACTCATGCGGTTACGTACTCCTTGATAAAGGGGCTATGCTACCGGACCGTGCCAGCGGCGTACGGCGAAGGGGTCTTCCTGGGTGAAGGGGGCGGCGTAGCCGTCGTCGCGGCCCAGGCGCGGGCCGCGCCAGCCGCCGTCGTGGACCAGGCGGGTGGGGCGGCGGCGCCAGGGGCGGCGCTCCCAGGCAGGGGCGCGGAAAGGGTCGCGTACGCGGTGCATCCAGTCGATCAGCTCGTCGTGCAATGCATCGCGAAGCTCGGCAATGACGGGGTCGTTGATTCTG
>CADCTC010000291.1 GCA_902805635.1 uncultured Chloroflexota bacterium | reverse complement strand
CCACCACGGCATGCAGCCTGTCGATGTCCACCCCCAGGACCGTCCGCAGCGCCCCACCGTACTCCTCATCCGTCCACGGGCACGAGTAGATCCCCAGCTTCGTCCCTGGTCGCTCCTCCTCCACGATCCGCCGCGCCCCCGCAGCGTACGCCGCGATCACCCCACACTTCCACGCCGTCCAGGCGTCAAGCTCCCGCTCCAGCAGCCACGCTGCCCGCTCCGCCGTCGTGCGCCCCTCCGGGCGCAGCCCGGTGTCCTGCTCGAACCGTGCCAGGCAGCGATCGCAGAAGCAGCTCTGGTCCAGCGGCGGCGCCGGCAGCTCGAAGTCGCAGTGGAAGTGCAGGTAATCCAGCCACACACCCGCCACCGGCTGCTCCCGCACCAGCGTCCGCAGCGCAGCCTCCTTCTCCAGCAGGAACCGAGGCGCGCTGGGACACGCCCCCAGGAACCGCTCGGTCTTCGGGATGGGCAGCCCGTCCCGCCCAATCGGCGCCACGTCAGGATGCCGCCCGGACGCCAGCGCCCCATCCCCCCGGAACGTCCCGAACTCCGCGTACACCGCCGCCCCCTGCGTCGCCGCCCGCCTGATCGTCTCCCCATCCACCCGCGCGCTGTGCAAGAACAGCCCGTTCACCCCCAGCTCGTCAAACCGCCCACCCGCCTCCCAAAACGCCTGCGGACTGCTGTATGCCCCGTAAAGCATCGCCTACCGTACCACCACCCCTTGCGCGACGGCCCCCACTAGCGTACGCTGCGCCCAGGATGGCTCCACCATGATCCGCCTCACCAGCCGCACTCACGTCCCCGCGCCGCCGGAGCGAGTCTGGGAATGGCTGGCGGACATGGACGCCCGCTACCGCCCCTGGCATTCTGCCCACGTCGCGTGGCGCACCCTGCGCGGCTCCCCCGTCACCGCCGGCTCCATCGTCTACTTTCACGAGCGCATCGGCTGGGCCCCCGTCGCCATGCGCTGCCGCATCGCCGAGGCCCTGCCCAACCGCTACCTGCGCTACGACGCGCTCTTCCCCCACTCCCTGGCCGGGGCCGGCGGCTCCTTTACCCTGGACCCCACTACCAGCGGCTGCGACATCACCGTCGAAGCCCGCATGGGCCTCTCTCTTCCCATCGCCGGTCCCATCCTGGACGCCCTCCTGCGCGCCGTCTTCCCCCTGCGCCACTTCCACTCCCACCTCGCTGAAGAAGGCGCCAACCTCGCCCGTCTCCTCGTCGAGCGGAAGGACCCACCGTGACCATCGGTCGGTACGCCGTCTTCACCAAGTGCCTTGAGTAGGATTACCTCCGTGGCTACTGCAAGAACGCTGGACCGCCTCGTGCCCACGGCCGCGGCGGCCGTGTTCAACGACTCAGGCAAACTGCTGCTGATCCGCCGTCTGAACGGCCAGTGGGCGCTGCCGGGCGGCGTGATGGAACTCGGCGAATCCACCGAGGAAACAGCCGTCCGAGAAACCTTCGAGGAGACTGGCCTACTAGTCGTAGCCGAACGCGCGGTCGGCATTTACACCCGACCGGAGTTCTCGCCGCCCGACCGGACCTGGCAGATCGTTGGAATGGTTTTCCTCTGCCGTCCGACAGGCGGCGCGCCTCGGGCCAGCGACGAGACTCTCGAGTGCGCCTTCTTTGCGCCATCCGCCCTGCCGTCGAACATTGCGCCGTATCACGCGCAACGCATCGAGGACGCGCTGTCGGCGCGCGCTGGCGCCCCATTTGTAGCCCGCTAGCCCGTTGACACTTCGGCTGTTAGCGTGCGCGGGTTGGAATTGGGGAACAGCAGGAGCACGACGTCGCCGCGACTAGAGTGCATCGTTCCCGGCCATCTCTTCGCGCTCCGAATCTTCCGCGAATGCCCGCAGCCGCTCACGCAGCGAGGCGGCTGCGGTTCCGTCCATGGCACAGGTGCGCAGGCACCCACCTCAACTGCTGGCTTTTTCCCCAGCCGCCACAGCGGTGTCGCGCGTGCCGGTGGCATCGGCACACATGCGTAGTATGGTATCGGCGTGGCCACGCTGCTCCTCAACTACGTCTACTACAGCGCGGTTGGACACGTGGCCGAGGCGCTCAAGCTCGCCCGCGGCTTCCAGTCCGCCAATCCGGGGCTGCAAGTGCACGTCGCGCTCGCCCGGCGCACGGCGTGGGAGCTCGGCACGGCCGTCGATTGGCTCGCCGGAGTGCACCCCATGGACACGCCGGCATTCGTCTCCGCCCCTCCGGCTGCACCGGCTGCCAACGCGGCGCTGCTGCCCCCACTGCCGCGCCACTGGGACTATCTCATAACCAACGACTGGATCCTGGAGGACACTGCCGGCCGAGGCAGCCTGTGGGGCGAGGACCTGGAGCTCGTCTCGTACCAGCGCGCAGCGGGGGCATATTTCGTCGGGACGCGCGGCGCCGCCACCGCCGACTACGCCCCGCACGAGTGGCTCCACCGCCTGCCCGGGCTGCGCTACGACATCGATGCCCAAGTGCAGCTGCGGCTGCCGGAGGACGCCCGCGCCTGGGTGCGCGAGCGCTTCCCGCACGAAGGGCCGTCCGCCTGCGTGCTGCTGGGCGGCTCAGGCGGCCCGGCGCACTACCCAGCCACGCGCAGCTGGGTGCGCATCCTACGCGCGCTCGCCCGCGCCATCCCCGGCCTGCGCCTCTACGTCACCGGCGTGCGGCGCCGCGTCGCCGGCCGCACCGCCACCGATGCCTACACCGACACACAGGTGCAGACTATCCTCGAGAGCGTCCCTGGTGCCGTGGACGCATACGACCTCGGTCTGTGGCGCCAGCTGGCCCTGGTAGAGCGCGCGGACCTCTTCCTGTCGCCGCACTCCGGCTTCGCTTTCCTCGCGCCGTGCGTCGGCACGCCATGGCTCACGCTCTCCGGCGGCATGTACTCGGAGAACTTCTACAACGGCGTCCCCTTCTTCCGCGTTCTGCCGGACAACCCGCAGTACCCCTATGGCAGCCGCCTCGGCATCCGCTACGGCGCCAGCCGCCCGCGGGTGCCGTGCATGCGCCCGGAGCGCCTGGAACAGAAGATCGGGCAGGTGGTGCAGGGGAGACTGTGAAGTTGGTGTGGGGGCTGTGCGTCGGGGAGCGGCCGTGCACGTGGCGGCCGCCGGAGCGAGGCGGGCGGGTGGGTGCGGCGGGGCACAATAGACAGGTCTCTCCGGCTCCCGGCGGGGCCGTGGCCTCGCCACTCGACGGGTCTGCGAGTCGCCGAGTGGCGGCACGCGGCGGGCTCAGGCGGCGTGCGGCGGGTGGCCCGGCATCCGGAGATCCTGCGCCGCGAACAGGAAGGTGAGTGCCTCGGCGCGGGCGCGCTCGCCGGGCCGCATCGCCGCCGCCGCGCCAGGCGAGCGGCACTGATCGCCGCGGCGGACCGCCTGCGCCGCCTCGACGGCCTCGAGCACTCGCTGCCCCGTGGCGACCGAGCGCAGGCCGCGCATCGGGCGCAGGCGGTCCTTGATGGGCGCGTGCGAGCGCTCCACTGGCTTGGTCGTCTCTCCCCGGGTGCGGTGCAGCCCCGTGCGGACGTGCGTGGCCAGCGGCACGTGGTGGCGCACCGCCCGGCCGTACGCCGCGTGCTTGTCGGTGACCACCGTCTCGGGGCGCGCCGCGCGCCGCCGCCTGGCCTGCCGGAGGAACGCCCGGGCGCTGTCCAGGTCGCGGCGCTCCCGGAGGAGGACGTCCACCACCTGCCCCGTCTCGTCCACCGCTCTATAGAGGTAGGCCCAGGCGCCGCCGACCCGCACGTACGTCTCGTCCACGTACCAGCGGCTCCCCAACCGGCGCGCCCGGCGGCGCAGCTCCGCCGCCAGCAGCGGGCCGAACGTGTGCACCCAGGAGAGCACCGTGCGCGGCGACACGTCCACGCCCCGCTCCGCCAGCAGGTCGCACACATCCCTTAACGAAAGGCGGAAGCGCCCGTACCAGCGCACGGCGGTGACGATCACCTCGCGTGGCCAGCGGTAGCCCGCGAAGGGCGTGCCGCTCCGGTCGGTGCGCGTCGCCCCGCACATGCGGCACCGAAACCGGTGCCCGCCCACCACGGTCCTCCCGTCGTACCTCAGGGCGGGCGCTTTACACCGCAGGCAGTTGGCGATCACGCCCTCCCCAACGACCAACTGCCGTCGCGCGCACCTCACCCCAGCACAACTTCACAGTCTCCTACTGGATGTCCTTCATCTCTGAGCCGGTAGTGCCGGTCATCGCCTACAACAAGAGCCGCATCGGCCAGCTTGGCCTGCCCGAGCCGAAAGACGACTGGACCTTCGACGAGCTGGGGGAGTGGGCGCGGAAGGGGACCACTGCGGAGACGTTTGGCTACTTCCGCGGGCAGGCCAGCGGCGATCCGTTCAGGAGCGGGCCGTACCTGCGCCAGTGGGGTGTGGAGCCTGTGGATAAGTCCGGCAAGAAGGCAACCTTCCTGGAAGGGGGACAGGCGTTTATCCAGGCGCTCACCTTCCGCTACAACCTGACCAACGTCTGGAAAGCGTCGCCCAACCTCAAGAATGGCTCCGTCAACATCGAGAGTGCCGTCGCGCAGGAGGCCAAGCTGCTGGCGTGCGATGTCTGGCCGGTGGCGATCCAGGGCTGGCTGACGCGGAACAAGGGAGTCGATCTCGATTTCGTGCTGCGGCCCACGGTGAAAAAGGGTGAGCGGCGGCGCAGCATGCTCAACGAGCACGTCTTCGGCATCACGCCCACCACCAAGTTCGCGGACGAGGCGTTCCAGTTCCTCACCTGGATCGCGGGCAAGGAGATGAACGTCCAGGGACTGGTGCAGGCGTTCAAGGGGCCGATCGCGCGGCCGGACGTGTGGGAGGACCCGCGCATCACCAACACCTGGCCGACTTACAAGAAGATGCGCCCGCTGATGGAGTCGATCGAGCCGGACTTCGTGGTGGCCAACTTCCGGGGCGAAGAGGTAGA
>CADCTC010000290.1 GCA_902805635.1 uncultured Chloroflexota bacterium | reverse complement strand
CGGAGTCCATACGATGACCGAATGGTACTCGCTGAAGCTCTAACTATCGGTCTGGCTGCCAACCAGTCCGCGAGCGCCGCGTCGAGGTGGAAGGGCACGCAATAGACGAGGTCGGGTACGGCTGGACTGACACTGCGCTCCTGCACTCTTGCCGGTCTTGAGCGCCTGAACAGCCCGTACCGCTCCTCGCAGTGTGACGCCGCTGCCAAAGCAAGCCTCAAGCAAGGCTTGGAGTTGATTGAGGTTCAGCAGATTCGGCCCGGCGCCTCGACGTTCGTGGCGCGGCGGAACTGTTGGTAACCCGCGTGTTCACGTAACACTGGTCATGGCGCTGCCAGCGGGCGCGGAGCAGCCAGCGGGCCACGTCGACGCAGTGCGACTTCACCGGGCTGCCGAGAAACGACCGCACCACGGCGGGCGCGACGGCCCGACCGCGCGCCCGCTCCCAGTCGAGCCCCAGTTCCGCCACGAGACGGTTGAGGCGATAGCGCCCCTGCGGCTTGGACGCTGCCAGCGCAGGCTCGCCGGGACCTCGATCGCGGGTAGTGCCACCCGCCGGTTGTGGCAGCCGGTCTGGCATCGCACGCACTCGCGCACCCAATCGACTTCACCAACTACCTTCGCCCGTGGGGCGAGCCTGTGATCGGCACTGGCCTGCGCCGGCGGAGAAGCGGTAGAACCATCGTGGCATGACCGCCGCGCCCCCGCGTATCGTGCGCCCGCCCAGCGGTCCCGCGGGGCAGCCCATCCTGGGGCACCTGCGCGGCGTGCAGCGCGACTTCCTCAGCTTCGTCACCCGCTGCGCGCGCGAGCACGGCGACCTGGTGCCGCTCAGCTTCGCCGGCCAGCCCGCGCTCCTCGTGAGCCATCCCGAGCTGGTAGAGGAGGTGCTCGTCGCCCGCAACCAGGACTACGTCAAGGGCACCAGCCTGCAGCGCACGCGCAGCTTCATTGGCAATGGCCTGGTGGTCAGCGAGGGCGAGTTCTGGCGCCGCCAGCGCCGGCTGATGCAGCCGGCGTTCCGCCGTGACCGCCTCACCGCCTACGGGCGCGACATGGCGGGCGCCGCCACGCGCTGGGTGGACACTTGGCGCGACGGCGACGTGCGCGCGTCAACGAGGAGATGATGGGCCTGACGCTCCACATCGTGGCCAAGACGCTCTTTGGGGCCGAGGTCACCGCCGAGCTCGCCGCGATTGGCGCCGCCACCGAGACCATTCTCTCCCACATCCAGTCCCGCATCGACAACCTCTTCCTGTTCTTGCTGCCGGATACCGTGCCGACGCCGGGCAACCGGCGCTACCAGCGCGCGGTGCGCCGGCTCGAGGAGACGGTGTATCGCGTGATCGACGAACGGCAGGCGGCCCTCGCCGCGGACGCGGGCGACCTGCTGTCCATGCTCCTGCTCGCCCGCGACGAAGACGGCAGCCCCATGACGCGCCGCCAGTTGCGGGACGAGGTAATGACGCTGTTCCTCGCGGGCCACGAGACAACGGCGCTGACCCTCTCGTGGGCGTTCCTGCTGCTGGGGCAGCATCCGGAGGCCTACGAGCAGCTGCTCGCCGAGATTGACAGCGTGCTGGGCGGGCCGGATGGCCGCCCGCCCGAGGCGGATGACCTGGCGCGCCTGCCCTTCACGCACGGCGTGATCGACGAGTCGCTGCGCCTCTATCCTCCGGCGGCGGCCGTGACACGCCTGGCGATACGCGACACCGAGGTCGGCGGCATGCGCCTGCCGAAGCGAGGTCAGGTCATCGCCAGCCAGTGGGTGCTCCACCGCGACCCGCGGTACTTCGACGACCCGGAGTCGTTCCGGCCGGAGCGCTGGCTCCCGGACCAGGGGCAGGAGCCGCTCGCGCGCCGGCTGCCGCGCTTCGCGTTCTTCCCATTCGGCGGCGGGCAGCGCCTATGCATCGGCGCGGGGTTCGCCACGACCGAAGCCGTGCTCCTGCTGGCCAGCGTCTGCCGGCGTTTCCGCCTCGAGCTGCTGCCCGGACAGGCGATCACCCCAAAGCTCTCGTTCACCCTCCGCCCGTCCGCGCCCATCCGCGTGCGGCTCCACGCCCGCGCCGCCTGATTGCAAACGGCTCCAGATCGGTAACGGACCTCGCCGCCAGGCTACCGGGCAGCTCAGGCTCTCAGGCTGGCATTGACAAGTTAGCGAGCTCGCAAGGACGTTCGGGCGTGTGGCAACTGCGTGAATGGCTCGCCACTCAACTTGTCAATGCCGCAGCGCGGGATTTGCCTGCTGCCAGACCACCCCAACGCAACAGTCTCCGTGGGAGTGCCTCAATCGTCGTCCCGCCGCGATCGCAACGGCATACCGGCGTCCGGCGCGGCCCACAGCTTGCACCGGGGCTGCTTCCGCCGAGCGGGTAGGCGCTGGTCGGCGAGACCGTCAGCGGGAGTAGCGTTATGCAGCTGGAGGGACGAGTCGCGCTGGTCACCGGCGCCGGATCGGGTATTGGGCGGGCGACGGCCCTGCTGTTCGCGCGGGAGGGGGCCCGAATAGCGGCACTCGACCGCTCGGTGGACGACGACCTGCGCGGCGTCGTGGCGGAGATCGAGCGCGGCGGGGGTGAGGCCCTGCCGCTGGGCGCCGACGTCTCGGACCCCGAGCAGATGCGCGCCGCCATCGACGAGGCGGTGGGGCGCTGGGGCCGGCTGGACGTCGTCTTCGCCAATGCCGGGATCAATGGGGTGTGGGCGCCACTGGAGGACCTGCAGCCGGACGAGTGGGACACCACCCTGGGCGTGAATCTCAAAGGCACCTTCCTGTCGGTGAAGTACGCCCTCCCCCACCTGAAGCGCCGGGGCGGGTCGGTGGTCGTCACGTCGTCGGTGAACGGCACGCGCATCTTCAGCAACACCGGCGCGACGGCGTACTCCTGCTCGAAGGCGGCGCAGGTGGCGTTCACCAAGATGGCGGCCCTGGAGCTCGCCCGCTGGAAGGTGCGCGTGAACGTGGTCTGTCCGGGAGCCATCGAGACGAACATCGAGGAGAGCACGGAGCAGCGCAACCTGGAGGCGGTGCGCGTGCCGGTCGAGTTCCCGGAGTCCAACCTGCCGCTGTCCGGAGGCGAGCCCGGCACCGCGGGGCAGGTGGCGAGCGTCGTGCTGTTCCTTGCTTCCGACGCCGCCAGCCACGTGACGGGCGCGCAGATCTTTGTGGACGGCGCCGAATCGCTGGTCAAGGGCTGAGCGCCCCGGGTCCAGGTGCGTCGCGTTAAATCCTTGCGGCGGCGCCTACGCGCATCTATCCACGCGCCGGCCAAGACGTTGTCACCACAGAGAAGTTGATGGCCACAACACGTACACGGCAATGGAGCCGCCCAGCGGCGTCCCTCCTGCTCGCCAGTCTCGCGCTCGTCATGGGTGTGGGCGGGGCGCTTCGGCCCGCCACACGCGCTGGGGCGCAGGGGGCACAGGGGGCGCCTTTTGTGTTCCGGGAAACCGGGTACGGGGTGGAGGATGTCGCCACCCGTGCTTACTTCCAGGCGCGCGGCGTCGGCACGTTCGGCTATCCCGTCAGCCGCCCCTTCACCTTCCTCGGCTTTCCCACGCAGATCTTCCAGCGCCACCTCATCCAGGTGGGCGGCGCCGGCCCGGGAAGCGTGGCGCCGATGAACCTGCTCGACCCAGAGCTGATGCCGGTGGCGAGCGTCAATTTCTCGAGGTTTCCGGCCCACAATCCGGCACTGGCGGCTGCCGCACCATCGCCCGGCACGCCGGACTACGGGCAGGCGGTGGTGGCGTACCTGCGGGAAGTGGTGCCGGACGAGTGGGAGGGGCGGCCGGTCAGCTTCTTGCAGCACTTCATCGGCGCCGCGCCGGTCGATGCGGGAGGGCTGCGGCCGTTGGTGGCGCTGGAGGTGTGGGGCTTCCCCACCAGCCGCCCCGCGTTTGATCCGAACAACCAGGCGTTCGTCTACCAGCGGTTCCAGCGCGGCATCATGCACTTCGACGCCGCCACGGGGGTGACCCAGGGCATTCTGCTGGCGGATACGTTCAAGAGCGTCCTGACAGGAGCGCGCCTGCCGGAGGACGTGGCGGCTGCGATGGCGGGCTCGCCGTACCTGCGCGCGTACGATCCCGCGCAGCCGAACGGCGTTGCCCCTGGCCGCTCCCTAGACCGGACGGACCTGTCCTCTGCGTTCACGCCTCTAGCGGAAGGTCCTGCCTACCAGGAGGGGTTCGCCTACGGCATGCAGGCGCACCTGTACTACCAGGACGTGCCGGGCACGATAGGGCTGGTGCAGAACGCGGGGTTTGGCTGGGTCAAGCAGCAGGTCCGATGGTCCGCGGTAGAGGCAGAGCCCGGCCGCTACGACTGGGCGCCGCTAGATCAGATCGTGGACACCGCCGCCGCCGGCGGCGTGAAGGTGCTCTTCAGCGTGGTCACGGCTCCCGTGTGGAGCCGCGCGGCCGGCGACGTCGAAGGCCCCCCCGATGACTACGCGCGCTTCGGCGGCTTCTTCTCGCAACTCGCGGCCCGCTACCAGGGCAGAGTGCATGCATACGAGGTCTGGAACGAGCAAAACTTCAGCCGCGAGTGGGGAGGTGGGCGGATCAACGCCGGGCGGTACGTGGAACTGCTGAAAGCGGCGTACCCCGCCATAAAGGCTGCCGACCCCAACGCAGTGGTCATTTCAGGAGCGCTCACGCCGACCGGCTTCAACGACCCGGCGGTGGCGATCGACGATGTGCTGTACCTGCAGCAGATGTACGCCTACCAAGGGGGGGTGCTGCGTTCCGTGTCCGACGCGATTGGTGCGCACGCGGGCGGCTTCAACAACCCGCCGGGAGATTGGTCGAACGTGCGGTCCGATCCGTCGACGGCCTTCAAGGGCCATCCGAGCTTCTACTTCCGGCGCGTCGAACAGCTGCGCGAGATCATGGTGGCGCACGGCGATGCGCACAAGAAGATGTGGCTGACGGAGTTCGGCTGGAGCACGCGGAACCTGGCGCCGGGGTACGAGTACGGCGCCGACAACACCGAGCAAGAGCAGGCAGCGTTCCTAGTGCGTGCCTTCGAAATGGGTCGGGCCTACGGCTGGGTGGACGGCATGTTCGTCTGGAACCTGAACTTCCAGCAGCTGGTGCCCGCCACCGACGAGAAGTTCCCTTTCGGTATCGTGCGACCGGACGGCGCACCCCGGCCCGCCTACACGGCACTCCAGTGGATGCCCAAGCGGCCGTGAGCCGGTCGGCAGACAGAGGAGAACGGTGCGCAGCAGGAGCAGCGGCTGGCACATCTCGCGGCTGGGTGGTTCCATAACCGTGATGGGCCTGGCGCGCCGGGCGGCACCGGAGCCGGCGGTGGGGACGGTGGTCGGCCGAAACGGTCGGACGCGCTAGACGAGCCCGCCAGGTAGCCGGTCACCAGCCACCCGGCTGCAGCGGTCCCCACCGAGAAGTCCTCCATGATTCGTGGCAGTGCCACCGAGATCATCGTGGAGTTCAGCGGCGCGAGCATCGTGCCCAGAGCCATCATCGCCATCAGCCAGGGCTCGGAGATCACCGCCACCGGCGGGGCGGCGCCCGCCGTGGGGATGACGGAAGTCACCATGCCGGTTTTGCTGCCCCGAAACGTCTTCAATTCATGGAAGCAATGCATCACACGCTGCGGCGCACTGCCGGCCTGGCGGCGCGCTGCACGTCATCACCTGCCCTACCCTGCGCCACCCCGCCCCGTCATGCGTGAGTTCAGGTCTGTCTTTCTCACCGCTTCACTCCACACCGCCTGACCGCCAACCGTGTAGCAGCGACAACAAATGGCAACAAATGACAACAAGATCCACCGGGTCGCCTCCGCCCGGACGCACGGCTCGCCCACTTCCTGCTGTTGCTCTACTGACGCGACGCGGATCTCCTACGGCATTACAGCGCAATAGCGCCGAGCAGTCAGAGGTGAACACTAAACCGTGTGGCTTGGGTCACAAAGGGTCACAAATAGTCACAAGCATCGCCCCGCGCCCATGCAAGCCTCTACTGACCGGGACGTCCAATTCTCACCGGCTGCCCGGTTTCCGCCGACCGATTCGCCGCCAGCACCACCCGCTGCGTCTCCAGCGCGTCGTCGTAGTCCGAGAGGATCCCCGACCGGTCGCCGCCTGCCACGGCGCGCAAGAACGTCGCGTTCTCGTCGTACGCGAAGTCGTTCTCAAGGCCGACCGTCTCTGTCCCGTCTGGCCCATCGATCTCAAGCTCTTTGTCAGTCAGGCTGTAGACGCGCTTGTGGCACAGCACTTCCAGTCCCACGCGCAGCCGCTTGTGCAAAATGCAGGTCGCCCCAAAGTTCCCCACAACGCCGGAGGCGAAGCGCAGATTGGCCGTGTACACGTCGTCCTGCAGGTAGCCGGGCTCGTCGTGCAGCGCGCGCAGCCCGTAGCTGGCATACACCTGCTCCACTTCGCCCAGTACGTAGCGCGCGGTGTCGAAGACGTGGATCGCCTGCTCCACCACCTGCCCGCCCGACCTCGACTTCACGCGCCACCACGGCGTCCCCGGCAGCGAGGTCAGGAACGAGCCCAGGGCCATGCCGACGCGCTCCTGTGCCAGACGCTGCTTGAGCACCTTGGTCTGCGAGAAGTGGCGCCAGTGGTACCCCACCGCCGTCACGATCCCCGCCGCGCGCGATGCCTGCGCGATCTGCTCCGCCTTCTGCATGTCTAGCGGCAGCGGCTTCTCGACGAAGAAGTGGATGCCTTTGTCCGCGCAGGTTAGCTCCTGGTCCACGTGCGCGTCGGGCGGCACGCAGATGTAGACCGCGTCGAGCTTCTCACGCGCGAACATCTCATGCGGGCTGGTGTAGGCGTGCGCGCCCACCGGCTCCGCCGCCGCGGCGGCCCGGTCCTCCACCAGGTCGCATACCGCCACCACCTCCGCCTGCTCCTTCAGCTTGGCGAGTGCCGTGAAGTGCCGCTTGCTGATATTCCCCGTCCCGATGAACCCAACCTTGATCAAGTCAGTCTCCATCCAATTACATTAGGCGAACCCGTCAACACTCCGACGCGACAAGAACTCCCTGTCCTGTGGGAGACTCCGCTTCGCCCCCTAACGCCCTGCGCTCCCGCTTCGCGGGTGCTCGGTTGTTGGGACAGGCCGAATGCCAGGGTGAGGTCTACCCCGCGTGCACCGTGTCAGCCTCGTGCGACCGCATCATCGTGGGGTCGTTGCGCATGGGATCCTGCGGCGCCGCCTCCATGTCGCCGCTGTCCATGTTGCCCATCATCGCCACCGGCATCGGCTCGCCACCTTCCAGCAAGCCACCCGCCGGCTGGTTGGCTGCGCACGGCGTGCCGAAGCGCGGCAGCCCGAACGGCAGGTGCGTCCAGCCCCGCGCCAGGATGTGCAGGTGGTTAGACATCTCTTTCACGCCACGCTGCCCCCACATGGTGTAGCTGCGTGCGTTCCCGTAGTGGCACACCATCGCCCGCCGGAAGCGGTCCTTGCTTATGTTGGTGTGCGACCGGTGCAGCACGTGCCCGCCGAAGAAGACCACGTCCCCCGGCTCGGCCACCGCCGGCACCTCTCGGCCCGCGTACTTCGCCGCGAACTTGGAAAGCGTGTTGACGTCCGTGTCGGTGTTGGACACGTTCTCCACCACCTGCAAGTCGTGCAAGTTAGTGTGGTTCTGGCCCACCCGCTCCTCGGTAGGGTAGATCGGCTCGTTCTGCGATCCCGTGGTGAACCAGACGCAGCCGTTCTCCTCGTCGGCCCGGTCCACCGCGATCCACGCGCCGCACAGCTGGTCCGGATAGGTGGGGATGTAGTAGCTGTCCTGGTGATACCCCTGCCCCGCGCCGCCCGGAGCCTTGATGAAGTACATCGTCTGCATGGCCGTCACGTCCGGGCCGATCAGGGCCTCGAGCACGTCCAGCAGGCGCGGGTGCAGCAGGTAGCGCTCCTCTATCTCCAGGTGGCGGTGCAGCATGTGGATGCGCAGGTAGCGCGCGGCGATCTGCTCCTCGGTCATGCCCGGCTGTGGCGGCTCCAGCCCCGGCACGTCCATCCGGCCGTACATCAGGTCTTCCGAATGCCGCTTCAGCTCCTCGATCTCCGCCGGGTTGATCAGCCCCTTGACCACTAGGAAGCCCTGCTCGTGGAAGCGGACGTACTCCTCCACCGAGACGCGATAGCGCTGGCGGGTCGCGGAGAAGTCGGTCGCGATCTGCTCCGGCCGCTGCCATTCCTGCGCGACCGGTCCGCTCTGCTCGCCCAGCTGGGGTGCTCCCGTCGACCACCGCGCCCCGTCCGGCGGCGCCATCGCGACGCTCTTCACGCCGACGGCCCCATTACGCTGCCCTGTCTGCTTCGCGGGCGGCGCCATCATTTCCGCGGAGGGTGCCCCCATACCGCCGGCCGCCATCCCACCCATTCCGCTGCCGCCCATTGCGCCCCCGTCCCCCTGCCCGCCCAACGCCGGCACGTCCGCGATGCTCGCGCGTTCCTTCGTCGCCATGCTTCCCTCTCGCCGCTTACTGCCAAAATACTACTTCGCTTCGACCACTAGGCGGGCGTCTGCCCAAAGAACTCCTGGATCCGCGGCGCCGGCTCGCCAATGGACGTCATCCGCTCCACCATCCGCTCCCGCAGCCGCGCCGCCACGTCGCGGTACTGCTGACGGCCCAGCAGGTTCACGTGCTGGTATGGATCGGCGTAGTTGTCGTACAGGTGTGTTTCGGCGTAGACCTCGCTGCCTGGCGAAGCGGCCTTGCCCACCTGCGCCCCTTCCACGCCCCCGGCATGGATCGAGCCCTGGCCCGCCGGTGCCATCACGCAGTAGGTCCAGCGTTCGGACCGCATCGCGCGTCCCGTTCCGGCTTCGCTGATCTGCACCAGGACTTCCTCCTGCCACTCACGCACCGTCTCCGGCTCACGCTGGGCAAGCGGCAGGAAGGAGCGACCCTGCACCCCTTCCGGGATCGCCACGTCGCACGCGTGCAGCAGCGAAGGCATCAGGTCGACCAGGCCGATCGGCTCGGGCACGATCTGCCTGTTGGTAAAGCCCGGCCCGCTCACCACGAACGGCACGCGCAGGGAGGCGTCGTGGCAGCTGCGCTTGTATTCCAGGTTGCGAGTCCGGAAGTGGCAGCCGTGGTCCGCGGTGTACACGATGATCGTGTTGTCGAGCTGCCCCAGCTCTTCCAGCGTCGCCACTAGCCGCCCCACGTTCTCGTCCAGGCTGGCGATGCACCCATAGTACCCCGGCAGCTGCTGCTGCCAGTTGCCCGCCAGCGGGCGCAGGTCGGGTGGCGCGTACGGGTTCTGATACTTCTCCTCGTACCCCACCGGCGGCACGTACCGATCCACGTCGTTCTGGTGGTGCGGCTCAAGGTACGAGACCATCTGGAAGAACGGCTTTCCGGTCGCCGCGTGCTGGCGCAGCGCCGCGATGGTGCGGTCGGTGCACGCGTCCACGCGATAGCCGGGCGGGCGCACCTCCTGCCCCTCTCCATCGAAGAGCACCGTCTCGAACGGTTGCGACGTGAACTCCAGCACGTTTGCCGCCTCCCAGAAGTCCGCGAATCCACCCCGGTACTCGGCCTCCACGAACCCCGGCCCGGTCCCCGCCGACTTCAGGTGCCACTTGCCCACGTAACCGGTCTGATAGCCCTCTGCCGCGAGGCAGCTGGCCAGCGTATTCTGCCTCACCAGGTCTCCCACACCGTTCTTCCACACCCCGTGCGTCGTGGCGTACTTCCCGGTCAGCAGGCAGGCCCGGGCCGGCGCGCACACCGGCTGGTTGGTTATCGGCAGCAGGAACCGCGTCCCCTCCCGCGCCAGCCGGTCTAGGTTAGGAGTCAGCTGCATGGGACTGCCGTTCACCCCCAGCGTGTCCCACCGCTGCTGGTCGGAAAAGATGATCAGAACGTTCGGTCGATCGGTCTTCGTCATTGCCCCGCAGTGTAGACAACCACCTGTTGACCTACGCGACCACAAGAGGAGCTACAGCGTCCGGCAGTACTCGAACCACCGCTTCAGGCCCGTCTCAGGCGCCTCGGTCTCGCCGATCTCGTATTCCACGGCAATGTCGCCGTCGTAGCCGGCGCGGTCCAGCTCGTCCAGCAGCCAGCGCCCGTCGATCTCCCCTTCGCCCAGGTGGACGCGCTGCCACTTGCCCTCGGGGCCCATTCGGCCGTCCTTCAGGTGCACGTGCGTCACGTGGTCCTTGAAGATTGACCACGCCTCCTTGTAGTCCACACCGTTCTGCGCGCAGTTGCACGGGTCGAACAGGACACCAAAGTGCCTGGAGCCCACCTGCGTGCATAGCTCCACCATAGCCGGCGCGTCTGACGACAATCCGCCGTGCGTCTCGATCCCCAGGTACAACCCGCGCTGCTCCGCCTCGCGCGCCACGTCGCGGAAGAACGGCACCAGCGCGAACCCGGTCTCGTGAGAGCGGTCCTTGCCCGGATGGATGCGCAGCGACCGTGCGCCTAGCTTCACCGCTGCGTCCATCCCGCGCCGCGCCGCCTCCAGCTCCGCGTTTGCCTCGTCTTTGGTGCTCGGCAGTGGCCGCCCGTAGTAGGTGCCCAGGTTGGCGATCCGCACACCGCTCTCGCGCGCCGCAGCCTGTAGCTCCGCTACCTGCTCGTCGTTCGGGCTGGGTGCGAAGTGTGGCTCTCCGCCCAATAGGTCCACCTTGGTGAACCCCGCGTCCCGGATGATGCCCAGCGCCTCCCGCAGGGGGCGCTTGCGAAGCGGAATCGAGCAGGCCGAGAGCCGTGAGAGGTCCATATGAAGGAGTCTACTCTCGGTGCGCCGTCGTGTACGCTCTCCCTGTATGGACACTACCCAGGCCAACCCCGAGCAGGCCGCCATCGTCGCAGCGCTGCGGGAGCTCACCGCCGGCCCGGAGCGTCACACGCCGTGGATGTCCGCGGCGGAGCTTGCCCAGAGCGTCGGCGCGACCGGCCCTCACGACCCCAACTTCGAGGCCGCCATTCAGGGCTTGTACGCGGCCGGCACCATCCGCTTGATGACGGGCGGCGGCGCTTCGGGCAGCAGCTTTTACAAGGCGATGCTCATCCCGCCAGCGCAGGTGTCCGCGGACAGCGATAGCGACGACGATCCGGCCGAGGACGCCTAGTGCACCCACAGTTGACGATGCACTAGCTGGCACAATAGAGCGAAGAGCGTGTATGACAGACTTCGCTGAGGAGATCCGGCGGCGCGTCGCGGCGGCGCGCGATGCGGCTGGAGAGCAGCCCGAGCAGGGCGGAAACCATGCGCAGGCGCAGGCCGACCAGCTTGCGCAGCGCAAGAGTCGGGTTGCGACGCTGGCGACCGAGATCGACCAGCGTTTCCGTGAGGCCGCCGAGCACTCGTCCGGCGCCATGCTGTACCACCAGCAGGCGGACACGGCCGGCCGCATGACCGCGGTGCTCTCCTGGCGTTCCCCCACCCCCGCGCGCGATTTGCGCATCTATGTCAACCCGTCTGAGGGGCTGATGGAGTGGTCATGGATGGTCAACCGAGTCGTGAAGCGGGCCCAACGGGTCGATCCGCTCACGTTCGACACCTCCCGGCTGAACGAGCTCATTTTCCGCCTCTCCGATCAGGAAGCATGGCGGAAGGGTGAGCCACCCTCAACTCTGTAGACCGGCTGGCGGCACTCGGCCCAGGGGGAAGTCCCTCCTGGGCCGAGTGCTCCGGCGTAGTGGCCGAAGCTGAGATTAAACGCGGCGACGGCGGCGCCAGGAGAGCGCTTTTAGCCCTACCGCGCCCATGGCGAGTGCCACGAGGCTACTCGCCACCCCGCTCAAACCGGTGGCCGTCCCAGACTTGGGTAAGGCGGTGGGGGCAGGACCCACACCAGTCCGGGGCAGCAGGACCGGCGGCGCTGCCGCACGTGACGTATCGATAGCCGGAGGAAGGGCAGCCGGACCGGACGGCGTCTCGGCGATGACGCGGTCGCTCGGCCCAGGCGGGAGTAGCTCGCCCGATCCCGGCAGCCGCACCGGGGTCGGCACCTCCACCGCCAGTTCAGGAATCGCGATCAACGGTTCGGGCTGAGGCACCACAATCTCGCTGTGAGGCAAGACCACCTCATCCAGCGGAACCAGCGTCGCGACAACTGCGGGAATTGGTGCGGGCGGGAGAGTCGCCGTGCTTGTGGCCGTTGACGTCGCCGTGCTTGTTGCTGTTGCTGTTGACGTGGACGTGGACGTGCTTGTTGCGGTTGACGTGCGTGTTGCCGTTGCGGTCCGGACGGGTGTGTGGGTCGGCGCGGGCTCTCCGCCCCGCTCACCTGACCAAACGACTGTGGAGGTCGCCGCCGCCATAGTCGCCGCCGCCGGTCCCGTTGTTGCGATCGCCGCTGTCGTTGCGATCGCCGCTGCGGTCGCCGCTGCGGGCGCCGCTGCGGTCGCCGTCGGAGTCGGAGCCGCGGCGCCACCACAAGCGGCCCGGGACACAGTGTTCGTGTCGAGGGTCACGGCGCCGTTCCGCGCCAGTGCGCGGCCCGTCACTCCCGCACCGTTGTTCAGCGTGATGCTTGTCAGCGCTAGGATGTTCCCCCTGAAGGTAGTGGTCGTTCCAAGCGTCGCTGAGCTGCCAACTTGCCAGAACACGTTGCCGCTATCCGACTGACGCTGCGCAACGCCGGTGTCACCGTCGTGCTCGACGATTCCGAGCTAGAAGACAGCATAAGCGACGCCGAGCTTGACCTGAGCGTCAGCGCGCAGCTCGACCAGGCGGCTGCAGACCGGGCGCCGCTGCACACCGATCCGGTGTGGCAGTACCTCAAGGACATCCACGAAATCCCACTGCTCTCCAGGGAGCAGGAGGTGCTCCTGGCCCAGCGTATCGAAAGCGGTGACGAAGCCGCCGTGAGTGACTTCACCCGCGCGAACCTGCGCCTGGTGGTCAACATCACCAAGAAATACGCCGGCCGCGGCCTCCCGCTGATCGACCTCATCCAGGAAGGCAATCTCGGCCTGATGCGCGGCGTCCGAAAATTCGATTGGCGCCGCGGCTTCAAGTTCTCTACCTATGCTTCCTGGTGGATACGCCAGTCGATCAGGCGTGCCGCCGCGGATAAGGGACGCGTCGTGCGCCTTCCGATACACGTGCAAGCCGATCTGACCAGGCTGACCGCGGCGCACCAGCGCCTCATGCATGAGCTGGGACGCGAGCCGCACGACAGCGAGGTCGCCGGGGAGACCGGCCTCACCGAGCAGCGGGTGCGGGAGATCCGGTTCGCGGCGCACCTTCCCTCGTCACTCGACTTGCCGCTGGGCGAGGATGAGTCGATCAGGCTGGCCGACCACCTGACGGACGAGACGGCGCGCAGCCCCGAAGCACTGGCCGAGCACGCGCTGCTTGAGCGCGACGCCGACGTCACGCTTACCCTCGCGCTCACCGCGCGCGAGAAGCGCGTGTTGCAGATGCGCTTTGGCCTGCGCGATGCCAATATCTACCCGCTCGAGGCGATTGGACAGCGTCTGGGCATCACCCGAGAGCGCGTGCGCCAGATCGAGCGGAGCGCGCTCCTAAAGTTGCGTGTGCCTGAAGTGAGCAATAGCCTGCGCCAGCACCTCTGCGCCTGACACCACCTGACAGAGGCACTGAACGGGCATCCTGGTGCCGGGAGTCCCGGCTATTCCACTTCCATCACGGTTGCCTGCTTGCCCCAGGTCATCGCGCCGGGCACGCCGGTGAAGGTGCCGGACGTCGGGGACACGTCTGCAAAGTCTCGCCCCACCGCCACCGTGACGTACTGCAAAGTGGTGCGTGCGTGGTGCGTCGGGTCGTAGGCGATCACCTCCAGCCCGCCGGGGAACGCCTCGTCCTCGATCAGCGCCTCCAGCCACGCGTGCGGCACTCCCTCTCCTAATAGGTGGCCGGAGACGTAGCGTCCCGGCACACCCATCAGGCGCAGCACGCACAGCATGATGTGGGCGAAGTCCTGGCAGACCCCCTTACCCAGGTGCAGCGCCATCGCCGCTGGGGTCTGCGACCCGGTGATTCCAATCTGATACGTCAGGGCGCGTGATGCCCAGTCGTGCGCGCGCTCGGCGAGCGCGCGCCGGTAGGCCGGGTGCGCGCCGGCGCGCAGCTCACCGGCAAGCTCAGCCGCGACGCTGCGTAGCTGTGCGTCGGGCGCTGTGAGCGCCGTCGGCTCCAGGTACTGCGTCAGGTCTTCGCGACCGAAACGCGCCGCGTCAGTCGCTCCCGCAGCCGGCAGGGCGGCAATTGCCGGGGCACCGGGCAGCGCCACATCCCCTGTGCGCCGCGCAGCCGCGACGCGCTCGACGGAATACGTCACGTCGAACTCCACCGCCTCCGGCACCCGCGCCGCCCTCACGTGCGCCACGCGATTGCCAAAGCGGTCGTGCTCCCATACGACGGCATGCTGCCCTTCAGCGCCAGAGACGCGCAGGGTGTGGGTCAGCAGGCGCTGGTCGCCGTGGCGATCGGGCGGGATCATCACCAGCCGCTGGTGGAGCTGCGTCGCCGGCGCGCCGTACGTATAGCGGTAGTGGTGGCGCACCTGAAACGCGGCGCGTGCTACCCGGCTCCAGTCCACGGTGGTGGGATCAATCCTTCCGCGCGGTGGGGGCGTCATCGCTCTCCGGCTGCCGGCCCAGGTCGTAGCCCTGCGCCCGCTCACCCTCTTGGCGGATGCGCTCGTCCCCCGCGTCGGGGTGGATCTCGTCGGCCCAAACGGTCATGTTGTGCAGCTGTACCGCTCCGTAAGACGTGCTGAGTGCCACGTCCACGGCGTCGCGCCCGTGGCCCACTATGACTCGGCCAATGCGTGGACGGTTGTGGCGCGCGTCGAACGTACGCCAGCGCCCGCCCACGTATGCCTCGAACCAGGCGTGGAAGTCCATAGGCACGTCGGGCGGCTCCACCGCGATATCAGGCAGGTAGCCGAACGTGTAGCGCGCCGGGATATTGAGCGCGCGGCACAGCGCGACCGAAAGCAGGGCGAAGTCGCGACACACGCCGCGCCGCTCGCGAAACACCTCCAACGCCGTCGTGGCCGGCCCACTCGAGCCGGTCTCGTACCTGATGTTCTCGTGCACCCAGTCGCACACCGCCTGGATGCGCGCCCATGTGGGCGGAGTGTGGCCAAACAGCTGCCAGGCATCGTCCAGCAGCAGGTCGGACTCGACGTAACGGCTGCCTAGCGTGAAGACCAGCGTCTCGTCGGGAAGATCTTGCACCAGCGCCAGCGGCGCGTCGGGCACCACCGGGTCGGGCTCTAGGTCGGTCTCCACCACCGCGTCGTAGCGCAGGGAGAGCAACCCGCCGGGCGCGGTGAAGCGCCAGCAGAAGTTGCCGAACCCGTCTATGTACTCGTGCACGGGTACTTCCGGGTCCAGCCAGCGTGACTCGTACAGCGTGCGGTGCTCGCCATCGGGCCGCGCCCGCACCAGCATCAGCATCGGCACGGGGCCGGCGGACTCCATGGCGAACTCGCAGCCCACGCGCAGGCGAAGTGTCGTCCCCTCGCTAGAAGTGGAGACGCGGCTGGTGGCAGTGACTGACGGCGCGAAGGAAGTCATTCGGTCGTGTGAGGGTAGCCGCACTGGGGCGCCGCTCTCAGAGGACTATAGCCCAGGCCGGCGCGCCGCCGTGCTGTGCGATCTGCACAGAATGCGCCGCACCCGCTTGGTGCACAAGTGGTACGGCGGCGTATTTACTTCGTGAGTGATACCGCCGCGTGGCGCAGCTCGTGGGCGCGGTCGGCGCGCGCGTACTCGTAGAAGTAGTGGATAGTGTCGCCGCGCACCACCACGTCCACGTAGCGCACCGAGCCGCTGGCGTGCGACGACCGCACCCACGGCGCGTGCGACGGCGTCAGCCGCCGCCACACCTTGAAGTCGGTGGACACCGCCAGCATACACTGCTCGTCGTACGAGTCGGCGCGTCCCGCGCCCTCGTCGAACAGCATCGACCAGCAGCCATCCAGGTACGCCACCGACGAGGGCCGCACGTTGATGCCGCCCCAACCGTGTTGCCCCGGCTCGGCGATGACCTGCGCAGTGGGGAAGTCGATGCCGTCGATGGAGCGGTGCAGCGCGATCATGCCGCGACCGCGTGATCGCACTAGGCCATTCTCGTCGGGGCCCAGGTGCTGGTCCTGCCAGGCCACGCTGGTCAGCGCCAGCCACTCGCCACCTACCACCAGCACCACCGGGTCCTTCACGTGCGTGAAGCCGTACATGGAAGCGTCCATCACCACGCGCCGCTCGCGCGGCTCCAGCTTGCCGATCGAACCGGCCTGCAGCAGGTCCACGCGCCACGTCGCGGGATTGCGGTCGTATGCCTGCGCCGTCTCCGACGAGACGTACAGCCGCCACTCGCCGGATTCGAGGTCTCGGATTAGGGCCGACCGCTCGATGGAGTTGGCGCCGAACTGCTCGCGCGTCGCCTCCCACACCGTCTCCCACTCCACCGCCGGCGCGGCAGGGTCCGCGCTGGACAGGATCCGGCACATGCCCCCCCGGCGGTCGCCGAGTGGCCAGCGCGCGCGCAAATAGCAATAGAAGCGCGCCGTCTGCGGGTCATAGACCGCGCTTGGCGCGCCGATCCAGAACCCGACCCCCTCGCCTGGCGGCTCCGCGATGACGTTGCCCTCGTCGGGGTTGAAGCGGGGCAGCACACCCCACCACCCCTGTTCATTGTGCTCGCGCCTCATCATCCCGTGCTCCCCTTTTTAGCGCCTAACATGTTTTCCGTTTTTTAGCGCCTAACATGTTTTCCGTTCGCCCTGAGCCTGTCGAAGGGCATGGTTCGACAAGCTCACCACGAACGGAGTCACTGTCAGCCGTACTTAGTGTGATCTGGCCACAAGCGTTGCCGCGCCGCTTAGCTTGAACTCGTCGGATTCGTAGTAGTCGAAGTCCCGGCCACCTGTGCGCTGCCACCACTCGTCTACCCTGCGCTCCAGCTCCGCACGCCACTCGGCCAGAGCAGGGTCGTTGGCGAGGTTGTGCAGCTCGTCCGGGTCGTTCGTCAGGTCGTACAGCTCGGCGTCCCAGTGGGTTTCCGGTTGGGCTGCCCTGCCGCCATCAAGTGGGGCCTGGCGTGCATTGAGCAGCTCATCAGGTCCGTAGTAACGCGCCAGCTTCCACTCGCCGCGCTCGGCGTCTCGCACGCGCACCACGCGGAAGGGGTGCAGCCCCCAGTAGGCGCCATAGTGCTCGTAGAACAGCGTCTCCTCGTCGGGTCGCTCCGGCCGGTACACCAGCGGAACCAGCGAGCCGCCGCGCATCTCCAGTGGCACGGGCCGGCCCGCCGCCTCGACCAGCGTGCCGGGCTGCGCCACGTTTGCGGTCAGGTCATCCACCTCGCGTCGCACAGGTGGTGACGCGCCGGCGGGCAGCTTGAGTACGAACGGGATGCGGAAGATCTCTTCGTACGGCACCGTGCCTTTCAAGCGCATCCGGTGAGCGGCCATCATGTCGCCGTGATCGGCGGTAAAGGCCACCGCCGCGCCGTCCCACATGCCCTTGCTTTCCAGCGCGGACCGCACCTCGCCGAAGAGTTGGTCGACATGCGCGATCATGGTGTAGTAGCGCCGCAGCTCCGACCGCGCCCGGGCCGCTTGCGCGGCGCCCGTGTCCAGGTACCCGTGACGCCCGTCCTGCGCGTGTTCACGCTGGAAGCGCGGCTTACCGGCGAGGTCATCCTCGTAGAAGCTGCGCGGCAGGCGCATCTCTTCTTCGTCGAAGAGCTCTGCGTACGCCTCCACAACCTCGAACGGTGGATGCGGCTCGTGGATAGACACGGTCAGGAAGAGTGGCTGGGCCGGGTCGTGCGCCCCCAGGAACGCCAGCGCCCGGTCCACGATTGCGCGATCGGTCTCGCTGTTGTGCAGGCGCGTCCCACCGCCCGTGCCGCCCGCGGCACCGCGCGGCCGTGGTCCCTCTTCACCGCCACCACCCGGCGGCCCCTCCCAACCATGCTGATAGCCCAGCTCTGCCATCGGTGCGCCAAAGTGGGTCTTGCCGAACAATGCAGTGGTGTAGCCCGCATCGCGGAAGACGTGCCCCACGGTGAGGTGCTCGCCGGTCAGGTGCGCCGTGTGGCCGTGGAAGCCATAGATGATCATCACTCCGGCTTCGTGCGGGTAGAGGCCGGTCTGCATCGCCGCGCGAGACGGAACGCACTGCCCGTTGCACGCGTGGAAGTGGGTGAAGAAGACGTTCTCCTGCGCGAAACGGTCCAGGTGCGGGGTGTGCGCCTGCGGGTCCACACGACCCTGGCGCTGGTACTGCAGCTGGTCGCAGATGAACAGCACGACGTGCGGCCTGCGCCCGGCCGCGGCTCCCATCTGAGGGGTGGTCATCCTGGTCGTCTCCGGACCGCATGGTACCGGAGGAGACCGCGCGGCGCAGTCGCGAGCTTCAGCCGGGGAGTCGGCCTCCCCAGGTCAGTTAAACGCTTGGCACGAGCGGCACTTCGCTGCCGGGCATACCCTCCAGCGCCGCTGGCCGTCAGACGCGTCAGGCGTCGGGAGCGCCGGGGGTGCCTTGTTTACGCGCTTCGACTAGCGTCACGCCGGCGCGGGCGAGAGTAGTGTGCAGGCTGCTGACTTGCGAACGCAGGCGCCGCAGTTCGGCTGCCTGTTGCGGCGATGGGCCTGCCTTCTGCGTCTGGCGCTCAAGCGTGCGCAGCTCCGCCAGCGCCTCTGAGAGGGCGGCGCGTTCGCGGTTGACCACCAGCCACGCTTGCTCCCACACGGGCTCCGCCACGGGCGAGTCGAGTGGGGCGGCGACCGTGGCACGGCGGCCCATGCGCGGCCGGACGGTGTGCCCCAGATCAAGAGCGGATGGGATCATTTTCCTTTCGGCCCTTTGTTGGACATCGGGGGCTTGGTGGGCTTCTTCACTTTGTTACCGCCGCGTTTGGACATGCTGTGTTCCTCCTGGGGTGCCATCTGGGCCCGTGCGAGCCCGCGTGGCCTAGTTCGCTCCCGTTAGCCTTGGCGGCTGCGGGCTACTGTTGTTCGTTGAGCAAGCGCACAGCGTCCTGGGCTTCTGCCCAGCTGGTGTAAATGTGCTGATCCGCCGATGCGCCCTCCACCAGGCGCCCCCTGCGCCGGTCCACCACACCCCAGGCGCCGCCGTGCACACGCCGCACTACCATGTAGCGCTCCCCAGACGGCGCATCCACCTGATACGGCGCGACATATCCGTCGGAGCCTTGCGCGATCACCAGGGTGTAGCCGCCGCTCTTCACGGTCTTGCCAGCGGTCTTTCCAGCGCTGCGGGCGGGGGACGTAGCTGCCATGAGGGATGTACTCCTTTTCTATAGGAAAGAGGGACGCGCGTCAGCCAACTCCCGCGGCACAGAGGCGCCGTGGTAGCTGAGGTGGACGCGGTGAGCGGCACCGGCGGGCGAGCATGTGGGCGAGGATGCCCAGCTAGGAGGAAGATGGCGCGGAGCTGAGTGCCGCGTCGCCCGGTCTCGCCACAATGGGGAGACACTCCTAGTCTAGCAGTGCGCCGGGCGCCTGGCGCGCAGGCGGGTGCCCGCTGCCCAGCTGCGCTACCGCTGTGCTACCGTTCGGAAGGGATGGCGTACGGGTGCAGCAGGGACCGCTAACGGCCGCGGCGGGGATGCCGGTAGGCCCCGGCGAGAGCACGCGGGCTGCCCCAGAGGCGACGCCGCTGCTCTATGGGGAGACGCTCGGCGAGTACTTGCGCACCCACAGCGAGACGGCGCTCTACCGGGCGTCGCTGCTGAGTCGTGGCTTCATCGAGCAGGGGCTGGGGCCGGAAGAAATCGTCGGGGTGCACTTTGAGGCGCTACAGACGGCGACGGCGGGGCTGCGCTTCCGCGAGCAGGCACGCGCGGCGGGCGACGCGCATCAGTTCCTGCTGGAGGTGATGATCGCCTACGGCGTCCAATACCGGGAGTACCTGGAGCTGCGGCTGGGCGAGCGCACGCGCGTCGCCGAGCTGGCAGCCGCACGAGACCGGGCGCGGGCGGAGGAAGTGGAGACCGAGCGCCGGCGCCTGGACCTGGTGGCCGCGGAGCGGGCGGCGGTGTTGGGGCAGGTGGCTGACGGCGTCGTCATCGCCGGGGCGGACGGGCGCGTAGCCTACGTCAATGAGGCGGCGCGCCGGCTGCACGGTGTGGCTGGGCTGGGGGTGCCGGTCGAAGACTACAGCGACGCGTTCCACCTGTTCACCCTCGACGGCCGGCCCTTCCCGATCGAGGAGCTTCCGCTGGCGCGCGCAGTACGCGCGGGCGAAACGGTGAAAGCGGAGCGCTGGCTCATCCGCCGCCCCGACGGCTCAGAAGTGGTGGCGGAAGGTAGCGCGGCGCCGGTGGACCTGCCGGACGGCTCTCGGTTCGGGTCGGTGCTGGTGCTGCGCGACGTGACGGCGCAGTTCGAGCTCGAGCGCGAGAAGGACCAGTTCCTGGGGTCGGTCTCGCACGACCTCAAGAACCCGCTCACTAGCATAAAGGCCACGGCACAGCTGCTGGGGCGGCACATAGACCGCGGGCGCGAATTGGGCGAGGCGCAGGTGCGCGGCAGCGTACGGACGATCGAGCGCGCAGCAGACGAAATGACCGAGCAGCTGGACGAGGTGCTCGACGTGGCGCGGGCGCGGATGGGGCGTCCGCTGGACCTGGTGCGACGGCGCACCGACCTGGGAGCACTGGCGCGCGCCGCGGTGGCAACGCACCAGGCTGCCACGGACCAGCACCGCATCACAGTTGACGTGGAGGACGGCGCAGACCAGGTGGGCCAATGGGATGCGGGCCGCGTACGGCGCGTAGTGAACAACTTGCTCAGCAACGCGGTGCGTTACAGCCCGGAAGGCGGCGCGATCAGCATATCGGTGGGGCGCGAGGCAGGCAATAGGGGCACTGCGGGCACCGGTGGCACTGGCGGAGAGCAGTCTGAGGTCGGAGACGAGACACACCAGGAGGCGCGTGTGGTGCTGCGCGTGCGAGACGAGGGGCTCGGTATCCCGGCGGAGGACCTGCCTCACGTCTTCGAGCGCTTCCGGCGCGGCAGCAACGTGTCGGGGCACATCGGCGGTACGGGAATTGGGCTGGCGGACGTACGCCTGGTGGTTGAAGAGCACGGCGGCACGATAACCGTCGCTAGTGTGGAGGGCCAGGGCAGCGAGTTCGTCGTCACCCTCCCGTTGGACCTGGGCGAGCGCGCAAAGAGCGGCGGCGGTAACGTCGAGCCGTAGCGCGACAGATCGGCTAGTGGGACGCCGGGCGCTAGCTCTCCGTCGTGGTCGGCGGCGTTTCATCCGGCAGCCGCACCATGCGCGGGCGCGAGGCGCGCCCTATCTGGCGCTGCACGTCTTCCAGCTGGCGGGTAATTCGCGCCGCGTTCTCGCCCGTGGGATGCTTTTCGAGCGATGTCGTCAGCGAATCTGCGTACGCTTGTAAGCGCGTCTGCTGAGCGTCCAGGTGCTGCTGCGTCGCATCGCGCTGGTCCGAGGTGGCCTCCGCACGGGTGCGCCGCGCTGCGCGCTTCTGCTCCGCCGTATCGGTGTCTTTAGGGACCCGCAGCGACTTCGAGGCTGACGGCGGCGCCGCCGCGGTCGCGTCGTCTTCTACCATGGTGGCACTATACGGATTCGGGGGGGGTCTGAACACCTTTGCTCGTGTGGCGGACACAGCTTCAAAGTAGTCGGCAGCACCAGAACCTCGGGCTAAAGCCCGAGGCTGAGTCTGGGCCAAGCCCGCCGCGCGGGCTCCCCGCCCCGCCTCTTGCGGGCGCCGCCGTGGCGCTCAGCAGCGGTGCAGCTGGAAGGGGTCGATCACCGCGGCGATAGCTAACCTGGGGGCCGCGACGGCAACCGGCAGGGGCACGTTTGGGGCGGTGAGCGCCGTATCGGCGGGCGGGTCGAGGTCACGTTCCTCGTGCCAGCGGGCTACCTCGACGGCGGTGGCGGGCCGGAACCCGCTGGGCATGAAACCGTCCAGCCACGCCGCGGGCACCCGGTGGACGCCCGCATTGCGGTGATAGACGAAGATCAGCTGCTCCATTGCACGACCCTCCCGCGGCCGCAGCCGCTATGCCACTCTAATGCAGCCTGCGTGCCACGCCTGCCTAGGGTGGCGGGTGCTCCTGCACACTACTGCACTATCCGGCAAGAACGGCCGGGTGTCCCTTATGTTTCGCGTGGCTATTCCAGCGCCGCGTTGCCGCCGCCCTTCTGGACCAGTTCGGCGATCTCTTCGTCGGTGAAGCCGGCGATCCGCAGCGAGAGCACGTTGACCGGCGTGGGGTCATCCTGCTTCGCCTGGGCGCCGTTCGTGCCATTCGCCGCCGGTTTGTCGTCGCCCGTGTCGCCCAGCGCTTGCTTGACGAGGACCGCCACCTTCTTGTCGTGGACCTGGCGCATGCGCTCCACCTCGTCCCCCACGTCGCGCAGGCGGGCAGGGTCGTCGTGCAGGAGCCACTTCACCCAGCGGTTGCCGAACGCGACGTGGCGCGTCTCGTCAGCCTGGATGAAGTCGAACATGAGGGCGCCGGTCTCGTCGCCCATCTCGCGGAAGGTGTTGCGGCTCTTCAGCAGGCCGTTCAGGCCGCCCAGCTCGCCGCGCCGGTGGAGGTCCTGGAGGCGGTGCAGCAGGTCCAGTTGGATGCGGTAGCCGAAGTTGCCCGGCACCACGGGGTACATGCCCACCCGGCCGCCGAGGTCTTCCAGGTGCTTGAGCGTCTCCTCGGAGTGGCGGATCTCGTCCCACACCACGCGCGCCATGTCCATGTGGAACTCATACGGCATGCGAGGAAACTCGTACATGTTGCGGCCGGAGAGCTCGGCGGCGTGCATCTCGTTGTCGAGCATGCCGTGCATCAGCCGGCGCGCCTTCTCGGTCCAGTCGTCGCCGGGGGGCGGCATCTGCCGGACCTGGTCGGCGGGATGCACCATGGCGAAGCGCGCGTCGCGCTGGGCCAGCGGCACCGGCGGCGGCACGCCGCGGTCGCCTTCGGCGGCGCGGTCCTCGGGCGTGGCGGGCAGGTCGCTGGTGCGGCGGCGCGCTTCGAGCGCCGCTTCCAGCTCGAGCAGCTCGGGCGGGTCGTCGTCCTCCGGCAAGATGCGCGGGGTGAGGTCGATGTAGAAGCGGGCGTCGCGGGCTGCCACCAGAAGGCGTTCCGAGCGCGGCTGCTGCGCGCGGGGCATGTCCGCGATGCTCTGCACCGCGTTCTCCGGAGTCGATTCGGGCTCTGGCGGCTGCGCCGTGCCCTCGGCCACGATACCGCCCGCCGCGGCGAGCAGCGCCTCCAAGTGGTTCTGCCAAGCCGCCGCCTGCTGCGCGCGCTGCGTCGCGCCGTCACCCTGTTCGGCATGTTCTGATGAACCACCTTGGCCAGCCTGCCCGGCGTGGCCAGCGTGCCCGGCGCCAATCAGCGCCTCCACCGCGGCTTCGCCCCAACGGGTCTGGGCGGCAAGCTCGTCCAGGATGGGCCGCAGGGTGCGCAGCGTTGGCGCGTCGCACACGGGGTCGGTGACGGTGACGTGGTACTGCATGGCGCTAACCAGGCGCGGCTTGGCGACCCGGTAGACGCCGACCAGGAACTGCAGGGGTGTTTCGGCCTGGTCGAGCGCGTCAAGGAACCGCTGGACTTCCTGTGGCGCGCGACGGTCGGCGTCGGCGGGGACTCGCAGCTCGCTGGTGCGCTGGCGGAGTGCCATGGCGGCCTGCGCGTCCTGCCAGACATGGCGCCCAATCTCCATTTTCAGCTCGAACTCGGGCACCTTGGCCAGCCAGCCGCTGAGCAGGCGCATAAGATGGAAAGTCACCGTCTCATAGCGCACCACGCGCCGCCCCGCCTCGCGCACGTCGAACGCGCCCCCCAGGCGGCGCGTGTCGGGCGGCAATAGGTCGAGTCGCAGCGTGGTCGCTCGCCCGTCATTGGGGGCGTGCCCGTTAGTGCTGGTAGCGGCAGCGGCAGTGGTGGTTGTCGGTTCCTGGACGGCAGTCATTGGGTTCCCTCCCCGTTGGGCGCTTGCGATGGTGCATCCTCTTGGCCAGCGGGCAGCGTGGCGCGGCTAGCCTACCATGGGACCTCACCGTAGGGCCGCATGTGGAATTGATGGCGCAGTTTGCCGCAGTTTGGCGCAGGTTCTCTTACAATTCTTCCGGTACCGGTTAGCCCAACCATCACAAGGCGCACCGGCGTTGGCCGATGCCGGGAACGTCCTCCACAGAAATAGAACGGCTGGAACGGGGGACTTTGCGGGTGAGTTTCGCGGGAAGCCACAGGTAGGCGACGACGGCCGGTGCCTGCGAGGAGCTTCAAGTGCGCCGCTTGCGGGGCGGCGTGTGCACGGCAGGGAACCGGCGGCTTCCAAGAGCGGCGCGCTGACGATCCCGGCTGGGTGGGTGAACGGCACCTACGAGCTGCGGCTGTTCCGTGGCGACGACGCGCAGAACCTGCGCCTGGCGAGCTTCAGCACCCAACGAATAGGTCCTGGACCAACCCTCGCTACCGGTTCAGGTGTAGGAAGGACTACAACGGACTACAACGGACTACAAGAACACCACCAGCCGCGCCAGGCGACCGGCCCGCGACACTGAGCCACTCTGACCTCCGTAACCGTGTCGCAGGGATCACAACTGGACACAATGGGACACAAATAGACACAAGAACTGGCCACTTGGCTGGGGCCCTCACAACAGCGGAGCACATCCGGCGACACGGGCGGCTATGACCACGCGGCCTGTCACCAGCCTCGGACGTGCCGCACGCGTGCTGAGTGACTTGCATGGCCCAATTCATTGCCGTGGTCTACACTGGCGAGCAATGGCTGCTACCGCCCAGTCCGCAGATACACGAAAGACTGTGGCGTGCATCGTCACCGAGTATCGGTACATGGCGCACGCGCAGAACATCGTGAACAAGCTGCTGGAGGGCTACCTCCTGCATTGGGTGCACGTGGAGCCGCGCGTGCGGGTGGCGTCGCTGTACATGGACCAGGTGCCGCCGGACGACATCGGCCGGGAGATGGCGGGCAAGCACGGCGTACCGATCTTTCCTTCTATTCGGGAGGCGCTCACGCTGGGCGGCAGTGGGCTGGCGGTGGACGGCGTGGTGCTGCTGGGGGAGCACGGCAACTACCCGCTCAACGAGAAGGGGCAGCGCATGTACCCGCGGCGGCGGTTCTTCGAGGAGACGGTAGAGGTGTTCCGGCAGAGCGGCCAGGTGGTCCCGATCTTCAACGACAAGCACCTGGCGTACACCTGGGAAGACGCGAAGTGGATCTATGACACGGCCACCGAGCTGAAGGTCCCGTTTATGGCGGGGTCGTCAATGCCGGTCTCGTTCCGCTCGCCGCCGATGGAGGTGCCGCTGCAGGCGCCGGTGGAGCAGATCGTGGTGGTGGCGGACGGCCCGCTGGAGGCGTACGGCTATCACGCGCTGGAGATCGCGCAGTGCCTCGCCGAGCGGCGCATGGGCTACGAGACGGGAGTGGCGGCGGTGCAATGCCTCACCGGAGATGCGTTCTGGGAGGCCCTGGAGAATGGCGACCGCTGGTCGCGCGAGCTGCAGGAGCATGCGCTGGCGTCGGTGGGCCACGCGCGCGGGTCGCTGCGCGAGTTCTACGACGCGGCGCCGGAGAGGGGCTCGGCGGAGTATCCGGACGCGGTGCAGCCGCAGCCCTGGCTGCGCCACGTGACGCCACCGCCGCGGCCAGAGGGGGCGGCGCCGCCGGCAGAAGCGTCCAGCAATGCGGCGAGCCGAGCCGGCGGGCGCGAGTGGGCGGCGTTCATCGTGGAGTACCTCGACGGGCTGCGGGTCACCATCCTCATGATCGGCGGATACGTGGTGCGGCGCGGCGTGGCG
>CADCTC010000289.1 GCA_902805635.1 uncultured Chloroflexota bacterium | reverse complement strand
GTGATAGTGGTGTACCCGTCGGCGCTGGCGGTCGGGCTGTAGCCGCCGGCGGGAATACCGGTGAAGGCAAACTGGCCTGGTGTGCTGGTGGTGGATTGGCTATTGCCGGTGCTCGTCGTATTTGGGAGGGTGACGCTGGCGCCCGGAATGGGCCTGCCGGTGACGCGATCCAGCACCAGGCCGGAGATCGACTGGCCCAGCTGGACCAGCTCGGCATCGGCGACGGTCGTCTGGTTGGCGCGCACGGTGGCGTCCATGCCGGTCCCAAGGTAGCCGGCACGGGTCACGGCGATGGAATAGGTGCCGGCGAACAGGTCAGTGATCACGCCATAGTGACCGTCCGTGCCCGTGGTGATAGTGGCCAGCAGCGCTCCGCTGGGTGCTGTGACCTGCACGACGGCGTTGTCGAGTGGCTCTCTTGTTGTGGCATCGCGGATGGTGCCCTCGAGTGCGCCGAGCCTGGCCGTGAGGATCAGGATGTGACTGGCCTCGCCACCGGCTGGCACCGTGAACTCGGCACCCGCGACGACAAGTGAGGGCGGGACGGTACCCGCGATGCCTTCCAGGCTGCCCGGTTGACGGATCACCCACGCGCCCGGCAGATCCATGGCGCGCGCCGCGCCGGTAGTGAGCAGCCGCAGCACGTCCTCGGCCGGCCGGGCGCGCGAGAGCCCCTCCATCGCCTCGACGGCATAGCGCCGTATCTCACGCCCCTCACGATGGATGGCGGCGTCCAGGGTGGCGCTCAAGCGCCGGCGCATGGGAGAGTAGCCGGCCGCGGCTACCACCGCCGCCACCAGGTGGCGCAGGTCGTTGTCTCCCATCGGTCCGAAGACCAGGTTCGCCGCGTTCGCCAGCGCCAGATCGGCCAGCGCATACACCAGCACCACACCCAGCACCAGCAGCGGCAGGAGCAGCGCCGAGCGCAACACCCGGTCCACGTCGAGCAAGCGGTAGCGCAAGATGGCCAGCGCCATGGCCAGGTAGAAGAGCCCCCACCCAGACACGGTGAATGCCCAGCTGATGAGGACGACCCGGCCGCCGGCGGCGACCTGCACCAGGGGGCCGCCGGCGAGCAAGACGCTGACGATACCCATGCCGATGAATATCCAGCGCAGCTGCGCCCGCGCCAGTGGCGTGGCTGGACGCGCGTAGCTCACCCCCAGCGCGACGATGGCCAGCGCCAGGACCACCGCCACGAGTGTCCAGAGCATGGCCACCGGCGAATGGTGCTGCGCAAACAGGACGACAGTCACGCCGATCGGCACGAGGTACAGCAGGCTCGTGGCGCCGCGGGCGCGGCGCACCGCCGCGGGGCCGAGCCTGTCCAGCCAGCGCACCGGCGCCAGCGGCGCTGGGAAGACCAGGAAGAAGTGCAGGATGCCGATGGCATTGACCAGGGCAATGATGTAGCCTGCCTGGTCCACGGGGTCCCAACCCAGCGGCAGCCAGCGGTCGCGCAGGCCACCGTAGCCGGAGTCGATGGCCTGCCACAGCGCCGCGGCGCCGCCCGTCACGAGCAGCACGCGCGCGGGTCGGTCGTTCGGCCGCGCCAGCACCACCGGGATGACGACGATGAGCGTCATCAGTCCAGCCGCGCCGTAGGTCACAAGGACGGAGCGCGCCGCCGGTTGGTCCAGCCGCGATTCGAGAACGACCGGCACATCACGCTCCGGCCCACCCGACCCAACCGGCGCACCAGGCGCACCAAGCGAAGGCGGCGAACCTGGCGCAGGCGGGCGCACGCGCAGCACGGCGGTGTTGCCCGTGCGCAGGCCGATAATCAGGGCGCTCAACCGCGCGGTGTCGGCGGCCGGCACGCCGTCCACGGCGAGCAGCGTATCGCCGGTGCGGATGCCTGCCCGATGGGCTGGGCTGCCGGGCGTGACGGCGACGATGGGCACGCCCTCTTGTCCAGGCGCCACGCTGCGCGGTGCGAACGAGGTCAGCTGGAGCCCGATGCCCGAATCGCCCACGCGCGCCGTGACGTACCAGGCCCATCCGATCGTTACGAGCCAGAGCAGCGTGACCGTGACAGCCGCGATGCGCCAGCCGAGCGCTACCACACGTTGATTATCGCTTCCGGAGGGGCAGCTCCTTGAAGGCCCGTACCGTCTGGGTAATGGCGGTCTCTACCGGCAGGCGCTCCATGGAGCTGGCGCCGATGAAACCCAAGGCATCTGAATGCTCCTGCACGTAGCGCGCATCGTCGGGGGTGGCAATGGGCCCGCCGTGCGAGACCAGGATGCACTCCTTGTTGACCGCCCAGGCGGCTTCGCCGATCGCCTGTACCTTGGCCGGGGCGTCTTCCAGCTTCATCGCCACGCCACCTTCACGCGCCAGCCCGATGCTGCCGCCCACAGTCAGCCCCATGTGGGCGATGACGACGTCGGCGCCGGCCTGCGCCATGCGCGTGCTCTCCTCCGGGTTGAACACGTAGACGATGGTGAAGAACCCCATCTCGTGGGCGGTGCGGATCATGTCCACTTCCTTATTGAAGCCCAGGTTGGTGGCTTCCAATTCGGCGCGGAAATGGCCGTCGATCAATCCTACGGTGGGGAAGTTGTTGATGCCAGAAAATCCCAGGTCGTCCAGGCGCTTGAGGAAGTGCGGCATCTGCCTCAGCGGGTCGGTGCCGTTCACGCCGGCGATGACCGGCACTTCCTTCACCACCGGCAGCACTTCACGCTCGCCCATCTCGTAGACGATCTGGTTGGCGTCGCCAAAGGCGAGCAGACCGGAGAGCGAGCCGTGCCCCGCCATGCGGTAGCGGCCGGAGTTATAGATGATGATCAGGTCGGCGCCGCCCGCCTCGGCGAACTTGGCGCTGATGCCGGTGCCTGCCCCCGCGCCGACGATGGACCTGCTGGCTGTAGTCTGCGCGTGCAGACGATCGAGCACCTGCTGCCTGGTGTACCTCACTTGCCGCCTCCCACCATCTCCAGCAGAGCGCCGGCGGTGGCGGAGGCGAACTGCGGATCGTTGACGTTGACGTCGAGCTCGTGCACGGGGATGTCCTTGCGGACGTGCTGCTTGATGGCGTCGAAGAGCGCCTTGTCGGCTTCGGGCCACCAGAACTGCTGCGGGCCCTCGTCGGTGACGCTGTCCAGGATGGAGACGCCTTGCAGCGGGATGAAGATCTGCACCGGCCCCTTGGCGGCGTTGGCCTTGTCCGCGATGATGCGGCCCAGCTGCGCGTTCTCTTCGGGCGTGGTGCGCATCAGCGTCACCTGGGGGTTCCAGACGTAGAACTTGCGGTCCTTGTCGTCGCGGTACTTGGCCGGGATGGTGTCTTCGCCGCCGAAGTTGACCATGTCCAGGCAGCCTGGGGCGATCACTTGCGGGATGCCGCGCTCGCCGGCGGCGTCCAGGCGAGTGGGACCGGCGTCGAAGACGCCGCCGCACAGCTGGTCGGCCCATTCGGTCGTGGTGACGTCAAGCACCCCCTGGACGAAGCCATCGCGGATCAGCCCTTCCATAGTCTGTCCGCCCGAGCCGGTGGCGTGGAAGACGAGCACCTCGTAGCCCTGCTCTTCTAGCTGCGCGCGCGCGGTATCCACCAGCTTGGTGGTGTTGCCGAACATGCTGGCAGCCAGCAGCGGCTTCTCTTCTTTGGCCGGCTGCGCGGCGAGGTGCGCCGCCGCCTCCACCGCGCCGCAAACGGCGCCCGCCGCGTTGGTGAGCACGGCGCGAGAGAGGCGGTTGATGCCTGCAACGTCAACCACCGAATACATCAGCGCGATGTCTTTGGTGCCGACGTAGGGCGCCACGTTGCCCGACGCAACCGTAGAGACCAGCACCTTGGGCACGCCAACCGGCAGCGCTCGCATGGCGCTCGAGACGACGGCGGTGCCGGCCGAGCCTCCCAGACCGACGATACCGTCGAAGCGCCCCTCGCGCTGCAGCCGTTCGGCCACCACCGCCGCGCCCTTCGCCATGGCCGCGATCGCCTCGCCCCGGTCAGCGTTGCGGCGCAGCTCCTCCAGCGATGTACCACCGGCCTGCGCCACGTCCGAAGCCGACACGTCGGGCGCGAATGCCGGGTCGCCTACCACGCCGGTGTTAATGACCAGCGGCCGGTGGCCCCGCGCCGCGATGTAATCGCGGACCAGCCGGGCCTCTTCTCCTTTAGTATCCAGTGCGCAGACCAGCGCGATGGTGCGCCCGGCGTGCCCCGCGGGGCCCGATTGTCCGGCCTGGCCGCCGCTACTTTGCCCAGTGCTTTGAGTCATGTCCCCACTTCCTAGCGATGCGAATTGTTCAGCTCTTGGGTGCCGCGCCGCTGGCGGCACAGTCGCCAGCGCAACGGGCTATTTGCCTGAGCCGTAGTAGCCGCGCACGTCTGACATGGCCTGGCGCATCGCTTCGGCCACGCCCACCTCGTTGCGGTTCATAGTGGCCTGGACGTGCTTCTCCATGATGCCGCCCACCATGTCCGAGTCTTTCCAGAAGGCGCGCGGGTCGGCGCGGGCCGATTCCGCTTGCGAGCGGGCAACTTTCGCGTTCTTGCCGGCGTAGGCCTTCTCCCAGTGCTGGTGGCCGGAACGGCGCGGCGAAGTGAACCGGCGCACATCGGCAAACAACTGGGTGGTTTCGGCGGACGCGATCTCGCGCAGCACGGCCCATGCCTGGTCGGGCACCTTGGACGCCTTGTCGATCACCCAGCCGTCCATCGAAACGCGCGCCCCCTGGCCGCCCGGTCCCTTGGGGAGCGTGAGGAAGTCCCACTCCAGGCCGCTGGCGGGCGCCTTGGCCGAGATGTTCGCCGCGTCGTTCGTGGCGATCATGAACATCGACGTCTTGCCCTGGATGAAGGCGTCCACCATGCCCAGGCCGGAGCGCTGGTCGGCGGTGATGGGCGATACCTGATGCTTCCAGCGCAGATCGTGGATGAACTGCAGGCCGTCGATGGCGCGCTGGGTGTCGTAGGTCAGCTTGGTCACCTGCGGGCCGTCCTTGACGTCGTGCGGCTCACCGCCGTTGTTCAGGATCCAGGTGACGTTGCGGTCCAGGTT
>CADCTC010000288.1 GCA_902805635.1 uncultured Chloroflexota bacterium | reverse complement strand
GCGGATTCATCAGCGCCACCTACCTGGCGGCCTCGTCCGGCGGCGGCGGCGAGGGGGGCGGCGGCGGAGGAGGCGGCGGCGGCGGTGGCAACGCCGGAGGCGGTGGCGGCTATCGCGGTGGTGGCGGCAGCGGGTACCGTGGCGCGCCCATGGGCGGCGGCGGTGGCGGCTATCGCGCGGGCGGCCCAGGTGGCTACCGTGGCGGAGGCGGCGGGCGTGGTGGTTCGTCGGGCGGCGGCGCTCCTGGCGGCGGTGGTGCCGGCGGGGGTGGCGGACGTCAGGATGCGAATGTTGGCCAAGCTTCCGGTACTGCCAGTGCCGGAATGGGCAACAGCGGAGCAGCGCCCTCGGGCGGCGATAGCGGCGGGGGGAGCGGCCAGTAGGCTCGCGCCCACGGCCTTCAGGTTGACTGTGAACGAGAACTCTGGAACGAGGTGTAGGAGAAACCCGCCATGCTAATGCCTAAGCGCATGAAGTACCGCCGGGCGCATCGCGGCGATCGGGCCGGGATGGCGACGCGCGGCAATACGGTGGCCTTTGGCGAGTTCGGCCTGCAGGCGCTGGAGCCCGCATGGGTCGACAGCCGCCAGATCGAGGCTGCTCGGCGAGCCATCACTCACCACATGAAGCGTGGCGGCAAGGTTTGGATCCGCATCTTCCCCGATAAGGTAGTTACCGCCAAGCCGGCCGAGACGCGCATGGGCAGCGGTAAGGGCGCGCCGGACCACTACGTCTGCGTTGTCCGCCCCGGGCGCATGTTGTTCGAGGTGTCGGGCGTCTCCCACGAGGTGGCGGAGGAGGCGCTGAGGCTCGCCGGCCACAAGCTGCCGATCCAGACGCGCTTCATGATTAAGCAGAACGCAGCGGAGATCGCCGCGAGCCTGCCTGGCGGCGCGGCGCCCGAATCGGAGGATGCCGGAGATGGTGTCCCCGCGCAGGGGAATGAGTACGACCGATGAAGTCAGTAGAGATCAAGGGCCTCTCTGAGGCCGATCTGCAGCGGCGCCTGGCGGACACTCGTCAGGAGTTGTTCAACCTGCGCTTCCAGCTCGCGACTCGCAAGCTGGAGAACACAAATCGAATCAGGCAGGTGCGCAAAGACATCGCGCGCATGCTGCAAGTCATGAACGAGCGCCGCGTCGCCAGCGTAAGCTAGCGGGCGCCCATCGGAGCAGAGCCGTGCGAGAGAGAAAGCGTGAGTTGGTCGGGCGCGTCGTCAGCGACCGTATGGAAAAGACGGTGGTGGTTGCCGTGAACAGTTTGTTCCGCCACCGTCTTTATCAGCGGACGGTGCGCCGTACCAAGAAGTTCATGGCGCATGACGAGCAGAACAACTGCCGCGTCGGCGACCTAGTAAAGATCCAGGAGTCGCGCCCCGTCAGCCGCCACAAGCACTGGCGTGTCCTCGACGTGTTGGAAGCGGCCGCCATGCGCGGTAAGGCGGTGGACATGCCGTCAGTGTCCGCCACCCCAGGTGCGCCGGACGTGGCGACCATAGCCAACGTAGACGTGACCCCTGGTGTACTCCCCGGCACGGGTGTGCGGAGCGAGCAGGACCAGCACGACGCCGTGGCGGGTGGTCAGGGAGGGAAGCGATGATCCAGGCATTATCACGTCTACGCTGCGCCGATAACAGTGGCGCTAAGGAACTGATGTGCATCCGTGTGATGGCGGGCTCGTCCAAGCGCTACGGAGACGTGGGCGACATCATCAAGGCATCGGTCAAGGAGGCCACGCCCGGCGCGCCGGTGAAGAAGGGCGAAGTGGTGGACGCGGTGATCGTGCGCACGACGAAGGAGTTCTCGCGCCCGGACGGCTCGCAGATCCGCTTCGACGACAACGCGGCGGTGATCATCAATGCCCAGGGCAATCCCCGCGGCACACGCATCTTCGGTCCGGTCGCGCGCGAGCTGCGCGAGTCCAACTACATGAAGATCATCTCGCTTGCGCCGGAGGTGCTCTAGCATGTCGGCCAAAGTAAAGAAAAACGACACCGTCCAGGTGCTGACCGGTCGTGATCGCGGAAAGCGTGGCAAGGTCACGCGCGTGATCATGAAGGACGAGCGTGTAGTAATCGAAGGCATCAACATCAGGAAGCGGCACACCAAGGCCCAGCGGCCGGGAGAGCAGGGCGGCATCGTCGAGTTCCCGGCGCCGTTGGCCACGTCCAACGTGAACGTGGTGTGCCCCAAGTGCGACCGTCCCACCCGCGTCGGCTTCCGCGTCCTCGAGGACGGGAAGAAGGTCCGCGTCTGCCGGCGGGACGGGGAGGTAATCGACAATGGCTGATCGGAAGGGCCTGCCGTCCAAGGGCGGCCAGAACCGCGGTCCGCGGCAGAGCGGTCAGGGCAACCGCAGCGCACAGCCCGCTGCGCGTCCGGCACAGGCAGGCCAGTCGCGCGGCGCCGACCGTGACCGCGGTCGTCGTGACGAGGAGCTGCCGCCGCCGCCCACGGGGCCGCGGCCGGCACCGCGCCTGCGGATCCGATATGACGATGAGGTTCGTCCGGCGCTGATGACGGAGTTCAACTACGCCAACCCGATGCAGGCGCCAAAGGTCGAGAAGGTCACGCTGAACATTGGCATGGGCGAAGCGCTGACCAACAGCCAGGCCATGGACAACGCCGTGGGCGACCTGGAAACGATCACCGGGCAGAAGGTGGTGGTGACCAAGGCCAAGAAGTCTATCGCGAACTTCAAGGTGCGCGAGGGGTACCCCATTGGCTGCATGGTGACCTTGCGCGGCGCGCGCATGTATGACTTCCTGGACAAGTTGTTCAGCATCGCGCTGCCCCGAGTGCGCGACTTCTCAGGGGTGAACCCGGACGCATTCGACGGCCGGGGCAACTACAACCTGGGACTGCGCGAGCAGATCATCTTCCCGGAGATCGAATACGACCGTGTGGACCGGGTGCGGGGGATGGAAGTGGCCATTGTCACCTCCGCCCGGACCGATCAGGAGGGGCGCCGGCTGCTCCAGCTGATGGGCATGCCGTTCCAGCGTCCCGGCGAAGAGCGCCGGCCGATGGAAGATTCCGCACCGCGCAAGCGCCGTCCGGCAGCTGCCGGGGCACGCGGGCGCTAGCGCAGCAGGTAAGAGGACAACGACGTGGCAAAGAAGTGCAAGATCGAGAAGTGGAAGCGCCCCCCGAAGTTCGAGGTGCAGTTCCGCAACCGCTGCCGCCGCTGTGGCCGGCCGCGCGCTTACCTGCGCAAGTTCGCGCTGTGCCGCATCTGCTTCCGGGAACTGGCCCTGCTGGGCCAGATCCCCGGTGTGACCAAAGCGAGCTGGTAGGAGATTACCGCCCATGATGACCGACCCCGTGGCGGACATGCTCACGCGCATCCGCAATGCTTCCATGGCTAAGCACCCAACAACCGTCATCCCCCGCTCGCGCCTCAAGGAGCAGATCGCAGGCATCCTCAAGCGCGAGGGATACATCAACGACTTCGAGGTGCTCACCGACTCACCCCAGGGTAGCCTGAAGGTGACGCTCAAGTACGGCACCGATCGCGCTCCGGCCCTCGCCGGCCTGCGTCGCGTCAGCAAGCCTGGCCTGCGGGTCTACAAGGGCCGGGACGAGATCCCGCGCGTGCTGGGCGGGCTTGGCACCGTCATTATCTCCACGCCGAAGGGTCTTATGACCGGCCGTGAGGCGTGGCGCCAGCGCGTCGGCGGCGAAGTGCTCGCCTACATCTGGTAGGAGGTTTGTATGTCACGAATTGGTAGGCAGCCGATCACCGTTCCGTCCGGCGTCCAGGTCGACGTAGACGGCGCGGAGGTGCGCGTGAAGGGGCCCAAGGGGGAGCTCTCGCATCGCGTTCCCGCCACGATCAGCGTGGAGTTGGTAGATGGCCAGCTCACGGTAGCCCGGCCGGACGACCAGAAGGAGAGCCGGTCGCTGCACGGACTCACCCGCACGCTCATCGCGAACATGGTGGAGGGCGTCACGACGGGCTACCGCAAGACGCTCGAGATCAGTGGCGTCGGGTACCGCGCTGCGCGGGCCGGGAACCGGCTGACGCTCCAGGTGGGGTTCTCCCATCCGGTGGAGATCTGGCCGCCGGACGGTGTCTCGTTCGAGGTGGAGTCGCCCACGCGGTTCCACGTTCTGGGAATCGATAAGCAGCTTGTAGGCGAGATCGCGGCGCGCGTGCGTAAGATCCGTCCACCTGAGCCATACCTGGGCAAGGGCATCCGGTATTCCGACGAGCGCATCCGTCGAAAGGCGGGCAAGGCCGGTAAGGTTGGGGCGAAGAAGTAGCCATGTTCCGCAAGAAAAGCAGCGCGGTGGCGCGCAAGAAGCGCCACCTGCGCATCCGCAACCGTCTGCAGGGCACGTCAGAGCGTCCGCGCCTGGTGGTGTTCCGCAGTCTCAAGCACATGTACGCTCAGATCATCGACGACACCAAGGGTCACACCCTGGTGGCCGCTTCCACGCTGGATTCGACGCTGCGCGGTGACTTGCCCACCCTTAAGAAGGTGGAAGAGGCCGCGCGGGTTGGGCAGTTGGTTGCGGAGCGTGCCAAGGATGCCGGGATCACGCAGGTAGTCTTCGACCGCGGGGGCTACCTCTACCACGGCCGTGTCCAGCGCCTCGCCGATGCGGCGCGTGAAGCCGGTCTGACTTTTTAGCAGGCAGAACGCAGTAGACGGTAGGCAGTCTCAACGCCACGGTCGCACTGCCTCCTGCTTACTGCCTACTGCGAAAACACAAGGAAACAATATGCCTCGTTTCGACCTGAATAGAATGGACCTCAAGGAGCGGTTGGTGATGCTCAACCGCTGCTCCAAGGTGGTCAAGGGTGGCCGCCGCTTCAGCTACGCCGCCGTAATGGTGGTGGGCGATGGCCAGGGCCATGTCGGCATCGGCATGGGCAAGGCGCGTGAAACGCCGGAAGCCATCCGCAAGGGCATCGAGCAGGCCAAGAAGAACCTGTTCGAGGTGCCGCTGCAGAACGCGAGCATTCCTCACGCGGTGCGCGAGCGCTTCGGCGCGGCCGACGTGCTGCTCAAGCCGGCTGCG
>CADCTC010000287.1 GCA_902805635.1 uncultured Chloroflexota bacterium | reverse complement strand
CTGCTCACCGTTATGAACCTTCCCGTCGTGGCCATCATCTTCATGTTCGCCGAGCTGTTCTTCGGCTTCATCCAGGCGCTGATCTTCTCCATCCTGACGCTGATCTTCACCTCGCTCGCCGTCTACGTCGCGCCGGGTCATGGCGACGAGCACGGTGGGCACGGCGAGGAGCACGGACACTCGGATCATCCGGAGCGCGCCGCGGCCCCTATGCACGCGTAGCTCTCCAAATACCAACGCTCGCACCTCGCACTGCACACTCACGCACGCTCGGTACTCACTACTTTTTAGCTGGCACCATTCTGCGCGGCCCTCTGGGCCAGCAGCCCGGTGGATAACTACCAAATCGCAACCGCATAGCGGGAGGGTTGAGGGAATGTTTCTAAACTTCGCAGGTCTGGACGCAGAGTCAATGCGCCGTATCGCCGCCGCCATGGCAATCGGGTTCGGGGGTCTCGCTCCGGCGATCGCCATCGGCCTCGGCGTGCGCGCCGCCATGGAAGCCATCGGGCGCAACCCGGAGGCGGAGAACGCCGTCCGCACGACGATGATCATTGGCCTTGGCCTCGCCGAAGCCGTGGCCATCTACTGCTTCGTCATCGCGCTGATCATCGCGTTCGTCTAACACCGCAGACGCATCCGGCGCTCCGCGCGGAGCGTGCGTCCGCTCCTCCGTGCGATAGCACATGGGGGCGATTCGTCACTGCCTGCGCGGAGCGTGAGATTCGGTTGGAGACGAGCCACTATGGGAATCGCCGAACAGCTCGGGATCGACCCGGTCAAGCTGGGCATCCAGGCATTCAATTTCCTGCTGCTGCTGTTCATCTTGCAGAGGGTGGCCTACAAGCCGCTCCTGCGGATCATGGACGCGCGCAGCGCGCGCATCCGCGCCGACCTTGACGAGGCGCGGCGGCTGCGTGAGGAGAGTGAGCGTGACCGCGAGACGTATCGCGCGCAGTTGAACCGCGTGCGCGACGAAGCACGCGGCGTCCTGGAAGAAGCCAACAATGTGGCTGCGCGCATCCGCGAGCAGGCCATCATCGACGCCGAGGCGCAGAACCACGTCTCGCTCCAGCGCGCTCGTGACGAGATCGCTCGTGAGAAAGAGCACGCCATCGCCGAGCTGCGCCGTGAGGTTGGCGACCTGGCCATTCAGGTAGCGACCCAGGTCCTGGGTCGCAGCATGGATACGTCCGACCAGCGCCGCCTGGTTGACGAGGCGTTGGCGCGCGTCGAGCCGGCGCAGGTCAACTGAGGTAGTCGGGGAGCCATCTGACATGCCCGGTCGCACTACCGCCGGCAAGCGCTTTGCCGAAGCTATCGCGGGTATCGCGCGCCAGAACGGCGCATGGGAGCAGTGGCGCCGCGATCTCGGCGAGATTGGCAGCGCGCTGGCCAACCCGGAGATCCGCCTCACGCTGGAGAGCCCGCGTGTCGCGCCGGAGCGCAAGCAGCGTCTGTTGGCCGATTCGTTCGCCGGACGTCTCACCCCCGATACGTTGAACCTCCTGAACGTCATGGCACAGCGCGGCCGGCTGGCCCTGCTGCCCGACGTGCTGGTGTGGTTCGACGAGATAGCCGATCGTGCCACCGGTGTGCGACGCTATACCGTCACCACGGCAGCGCCGCTTTCGGATGACCAGCGCGCGCAGCTGCAGCAGCGACTCGTCGCGTCTACCGGTGGTCAGGTCATTCTGACCGAGCGTGTCGATCCGTCTATCATGGGCGGTATGGTCCTCCGCCACGAGGATGTCATCGCGGACTACAGCGTCAGGTCGCGCCTGGAGGCGCTGCGGGAGCGGCTCAACTAGCGGCTCAACGAGGAAATAACAATGGGAATTCGTTCCGAAGACATCGTCCGCGCCATTCAAGACCAAATCCAGCACTTCGACCAGCCGGTCCGCACGACTAATGTCGGCACCGTGATCGAGGTAGGCGACGGCATCGCGCGCATTTATGGACTCTCGCAGTCCATGTCCAGTGAGCTGCTCGAGTTCCCTCCGGCCGAGCCGGGGGGCCTCCCCGTTATGGGCATGGCACTGAACCTAGAAGAAGACGCCGTCGGCGCCATTGTGCTTGGTGACTACGCCCATATCAATGAGGGCGCCGAGGTCCGTACCACCGGCCGTATCGCGCAGGTGCCTGTTGGCGATGCCCTGCTCGGGCGCGTCGTCAGCCCTGTCGGCCTGCCGCTGGACGGCAAGGGGCCGATCAACACCACCGAGTTCCGCGCGCTGGAGGTAGTTGCCCCTGGCGTCGTCGCGCGCCAGGAAGTGCGCGAGCCGCTGCAGACCGGCATCAAGGCCGTAGACGCCATGATCCCGATCGGCCGCGGCCAGCGCGAGCTGATCATCGGCGACCGCTCCACCGGCAAGACCGCCATCATCCTGGACACCATCATCAATCAGACACGCCAGAAGACCGGCGTCGTCAGTATCTACGTCGCCATCGGCCAGAAAGAGGCCAAGGTTGCGCAGCTCGTGCGCACCTTGGAAGAAGCCGGCGCCATGGCCAACTCCATCGTCGTCGTTGCCGGAGCGTCGGACCCGGCCGCCATGCAGTACATCGCTCCGTACGCGGGCTGCGCCATGGGCGAGTACTACCGCGACAGCCACCGCCACGCGTTCATTGCCTATGACGACTTGACGAAGCACGCCTGGGCGTACCGCCAGGTGTCGCTGCTGCTGCGCCGGCCGCCGGGACGTGAAGCGTACCCCGGTGACGTCTTCTACCTGCACTCCCGCCTCTTGGAGCGCGCTGCGCGCATGGTCGACGACAAGGAAGGCGGCCTGAAGGGCGGCTCGTTAACCGCCTTCCCTGTGATCGAGACTCAGCTGGGCGACATCTCCACCTACATCCCCACCAACGTCATCTCGATCACCGACGGGCAGATCTTCCTCGTAAACGACCTCTTCTACGCCGGTATCCGCCCGGCCATCAGCGTCGGTCTCTCGGTATCGCGCGTGGGTGGCAGCGCCCAGCTGCGCCCCATGCGCGCCGTCGCCGGGCGCCTGCGCCTTGACATGGCACGTTTCCGCGAGCTGGCGGCCTTCGCGCAGTTTGGCTCGGACCTCGACCGCTCTACCCAGCAGCAGCTCACCCGTGGGCAGCGCCTGCAGGAGCTGCTCAAGCAGCCACAGTACTCTCCTGTCCCGGTGGAGGAAGAGATCGTCGCCATTTTCGCCGGCATCACCGGCCGGCTAGACAAGGTCGCCGTCGAAGACGTGGCGCGGTACGAGCGTGAGCTGGTGCAATTCATCCGCTCCACTCATCCCGACCTCTTCGAGCGCGTCCTCACGGAGCGCCAGGAGTCGACCAGCCGCCTGAATGCCGATCTCGACCAGGCGCTCAACGCCGCCTTCGACGAGTTCGAGCAGCGCTCCTGGTCTACCGCCGAGAGCGGCGCCGTGGCCCAAGCGGCGGGCTGACAGAACCTTCATTACTAACAGCACTAACAGCTAAGAACCAGCAACCGGCAACGAAGCTATGGCAACGGCACGCGAGATTCGGCGGCGGATGGCTTCGGTCAAGAACATCCGTCAGATCACCAAGGCGATGGAGCTCATCGCCGTGACGCGGCTGCGCCGCGCACAGCAGCGCGTGCTGGCCTCGCGCCCCTACGCTGACAAGATGCGCCAGGTGCTCAGTGACCTGGTCGAAAGCATCATGCCGGACGCTCCCGATGCCGGAGCCGTCGCCCAGGACGGCAGCGGCGAGGCGCCGCTCCACGCGCTGCTCGACCGCCGGCCCACCATCCAGCGCGTCGGTGCCATCGTGCTCACCACCGATCGTGGGCTGTGCGGTGCACTCAACGCCAACACCATCCGCACCGCACTTCAGTTCACCTACGATCAGCAGAACCAGGGACGGCAGGTGGATTTGGTGGTGGTCGGCCGCAAGGGCCTGCAGGCCATGCGCCGTCAGTCGGTCAACGTCATCGCTGAGTTTTCCCAGTTGGGAGACCAGCCAGACATCGCCAAGGTAGCGCCCATCGCGCGCCTGGCGGTGGACGCCTTCAACGGCCGCCAGATGGACGAGGTCGTCTTTATCTACCCACGCTTCATCAGCACACTACGCCAGGAGCCCACCGTGGTGCCGCTTCTGCCCATCGAGCCACCCCGGCACGAGGAAGGGGAGACGGCGACCGCCATCGACTACATCTACGAGCCCAGCCCGCGCGAAGTGCTCGCGTCGCTCCTGCCGCGGTTCGTCGAAATGCAGGTCTACCAGGCCGTACTCGAGCTGACCGCCAGCGAATTCAGCGCCCGCATGGTGGCCATGCGCAACGCCAGCGACAACGCCGGTGAGCTGATCAACGACCTCCAGCTGGGCTACAACAAGGCGCGCCAGGCCACCATCACCCGTGAGATCATCGAGATCAGCGCCGGCGCCGCCGCTGGCCGTCAATAACCCGTACCCGCCCGCGCGGCGGACGTAGCGCGGGGGCTTTCCCCCCGCACCACGTCTCTGCCGCCGGGCTGTTTCACACCAGAGGAGTAACTCTGCTATGGCAGCAGGCACAGTCGGAAAAGTCGTTCAGGTGCTCGGCGCGGTCGTGGACTGCGAGTTCCCGCCCGACCAGATGCCGTCCATCTTCAACGCTATCGAGATTCGCCGCGACAGCACCGCCAGCCACTCGGACCAGGGCGCGAATGGCGCCAACGGCGCATCAGGCGGTGCTAGCGCCAGCGCTGCTCCCGCCGACGCGGCACGCGACGCTACGGCTGGCCGTCTGGTGCTCGAGGTCGAGCAGCACATCGGCAACAACTGGGTGCGCTGCATCGCCATGGACACCACCGACGGCCTGCGCCGCGGTACCGACGCCGTGGACACCGGAGCTCCGATCACCGTTCCCGTCGGTCGCGCTACGCTGGGCCGCCTCTTCAATGTCACCGGCCAGGCGGTGGACGGTGGCGCGGCTGTGGTGACTGAAACCACATATCCCATCCACCGGTCGGCGCCGTCCTTCCAGGACCAGGCCGAGAAGGTGGAGATGTTCGAAACCGGCATCAAGGTCATCGACCTCATCGCCCCTTTCACCAGAGGTGGCAAGACCGGTATCTTCGGCGGTGCGGGTGTCGGCAAGACCGTCACCATCATGGAGCTGATCAACAACGTCGCCCGCCAGCACGGTGGCTTCTCGGTGTTCTGCGGTGTGGGCGAGCGCACGCGCGAGGGCACCGACCTCTACAACGAGTTCAAGGAATCCGGCGTGCTCGACAAGGCCGTGCTTGTCTACGGCCAGATGAACGAGCCCCCGGGAGCGCGCCTGCGCGTCGGCCTCACGGGGCTGGCCATGGCCGAGTACTTCCGTGACGAAGAGGACCAGGACCTGCTGCTCTTCATCGACAACATCTTCCGCTTCACTCAGGCCGGATCTGAGGTCTCCGCTCTCCTCGGCCGTATGCCCAGCGCCGTAGGCTACCAGCCTACCTTGGCTACCGAGATGGGCCAGCTGCAGGAGCGCATCACCTCCACCAAGCGCGGTTCCATCACGTCGGTACAGGCCATCTACGTGCCCGCCGACGACTACTCTGACCCCGCGCCAGTGACTGCCTTCGCCCACCTCGACGCCACCATCGCGCTGGAGCGCGCCATCATGGAGCGCGCCATCTTCCCTGCGGTAGATCCGCTAAGCTCCACCTCGCGCATCCTGGACCCCAACGTTGTCGGCCAGGAGCACTACACCACCGCCCGCGGCGTGCAGCGCCTGCTGCAGCGCTACAAGGACCTCCAGGACATCATCGCCATTCTCGGCATGGAAGAGTTGTCGGAAGAGGACAAGGTCATCGTCAACCGCGCCCGGCGTGTCGAGCAGTTCCTCTCGCAGCCTATGTTCGTCGCCGAGGTGTTCACCAACGTGCCGGGTCGTTACGTCCCGGTGCAGGAGACGGTGCGCGGGTTCCGTGAGATCCTGGACGGCAAGCACGACCACTTGCCCGAAGATGCGTTCCGCCTCGTCGGCAGCATCGACGACGCGGTGGAAAAAGCGCGCGAGATCGGCGCGATCTAACACGCAACTACGCTACTCCAACGCCACGAACGGCACCACCTTCACCCCAAGCAACATCACAGCAACGCCATGCCAACACACGTCGAAGTAGTCGCAGCCGAGCGCCGTGTCCTTGAGGACGACGTCGACGAGGTGGTCGCCCCCACGTCCAAGGGGCAGATTGGCATCTTGCCGCGCCATGCAGCCATGCTGACTATTCTGGTGCCTGGGGAGTTGCGACTCAAGAAGGGCGGCGAGGAGACCATCCTCGCCGTCGGTGGCGGCTTCCTTGAGGTCAACAACAACCGCGTCGTCATCTTGGCCGATTCCGCCGAGCGTGCCGAGGAGATCGACCTCGCACGCGCCGAAGAGGCGCGTCGTCGCGCCGTCACCCGCATCACCTCCCACAGCAACGACGTGGACGAAGGCCGCGCCCGCATCTCGCTGGCACGTTCGCTGGCCCGTATCCGCGCCGCGGAGCGTGTCCGTCAGCGCGGCGGTCGGCGTGCCATGCCCACCGAAGCGAGCCTCGCGGGTCTCTCGTAGTAACCAGGGCTCCTCGACCCGCCCGCGGCGGGCGTTCTTCCGCTCCCCTGTATCATCCTCTGGACGCTTCTGCCCACCCGGCCGTAGCGCGGAAGACGACTTGGTTACAACAGCGCAACAGCGGCGCGATTCCTGCGTTTCCGCCTTTAGGAGGCTCCCATGGTTGCGCTCGGCCGCCCTGCGATGGCGCAGGACTATTCACGTATGTCTGTAGTGTTGCCCCCCACCGCTCCCCAGCTCGGTGGGGCAGCCGTTACTGCGCCGCAGGTCGCCTCTACTACCGGCCGCCGTATGGTGGTGGCAAGCGGCACGCGCCTGCGCGGTGAGATCACCGCCAACGGCGCGAAGAACGCGGCCACCAAGATGATGGCCGCCGCGCTCCTCACCCGCGAGCCCGTCGTCTTGGACAACGTCCCCAACATCGACGCCATCCGCACCCAGGCCGAGCTGCTGCGCTCGCTCGGCGCCATTGTTGAGTTCGATGCGGCATCGCATCAGATGACGATCGTCGCCGAGACGATCACCAACACCCGGCTGTCCCCTGAGCTCGCAGAGAAGGAGCGCTCTCCCTTCGTCATTGTCGGCCCGCTGCTCGCTCGTGTGGGCTACGTCGAGGCGCCCATGCCCGGCGGCTGCAATATCGGCGAGCGCCCTATTGATGTAGCTATCCGCGGCTTTGCCCGCATGGGCGTCGAGCTAGTGCACCTCCCCACGTCCTACCAGGCCCGCACCGCCGGCCTGCGGGGCGCGCGCATCTACCTAGACTACCCCAGCCATACCGGCACCGAGAACCTCATGCTCGCCGCCTGCATGGCGGAGGGCACTACCGTCATCCTGAACGCCTGCTGTGAGCCAGAGGTGGTGGCGCTGGCGGAGCACCTCACCCGAATGGGCGCCATGATTCGTGGCGCCGGCACTCCCAAGATCGAGATCGTCGGCGTGCACGCGCTGCACGGCACCCGCACGCGCGTCATGCCCGACCGCATCGAGGCCGGCAGCTTCGCCATTGCCGCGGCCGCGACCGGTGGCGACGTCGTGATCCGCCGCATCGTGCCGGAGCACCTGGACTCGCTCATCCACAAGCTTGACGAAGCCGGCGCCGAAGTCTTCACCCGCGACGACGCTCTCCTGGTGCGACGCACCGGGCCGCTCAAGGCGGTGGAGCTGCAGGCCATGCACTATCCGGGTTTCCCGACCGACCTCCAGGCGCCTTTCTGCGCCATGCTTACCCAGGCCGAAGGCAACAGCATCGTGTACGAGCGGGTCTTCGAGAACCGCTTCGGGTACGTGGACGAGCTGGCTCGCCTTGGCGCCCGCATCGATACGAACGGCGACAACGGCACCACCAACCAGGCGAACAAGGCCTATGTCCACGGCCCAACCCCACTGGAGGCAACCGGCGTCAGCGCGCTCGACCTGCGCTGCGGCATCGCGCTCACCATCGCCGGCCTGGTTGCTCAGGGGTCCACCGTGATCTCCGAATACCAGCGCGTCGAGCGCGGCTACGAAGACCTCACCGGCCGCTTCCGCTCCCTCGGCGCCAGCCTCCTCGAGCTCAATTAGCAGCCGCCCGGCACGCCTCGGCTAGAATCGCTGAGGAATGCTGTTCGCCAAGCAGATCGGGATCGACCTCGGCACAGCAAACGTGCTTGTCTTCGTGCGCGGCCGCGGCATCGTCATCAACGAACCGTCTGTCGTCGCTATCTCCACCGTCGATAACAAGATCGAAGCCGTCGGTGACCAGGCCAGCCAGATGCTCGGCCGCACCCCCGGCAGCATCCAGGTCATCCGGCCGATGCGTAACGGCGTCATTGCGGACTACGTCGTCACCGAGGCCATGCTGCGCTACTTCATCGCCAAGGTGTGCGGCCGCTTCCGCATGTGGAAGCCCGAGGTGATGGTCTCCGTCCCGTGCGGCGTCACCAGCGTCGAGCGGCGCGCCGTCACCGACGCGGCACTGCAGGCCGGCGCGCGTGAGGTCTACCTCATCCAGGAGCCGCTCGCCGCTGCCATCGGCGCCAACGTCCCCATCTCCTATCCCAGCGGCAACATGATCGTCGACATCGGCGGCGGCACCACCGAGGTGGCGGTCATCTCGCTCAACGGCATCGTCGTCTCTAAGTCAGAACGCGTCGGCGGCAACCGCATCGACGACGCCATCGCCGCCTACATCAAGCGTAAGCACAACCTCATCATCGGCGACCACATGGCCGAGGAGGTCAAGATCGAAGTCGGGAGCGCGCTACAGACTGAGGTGCCGCTGCGCGTGGACGTGCGCGGCCGCGATCAGGTCGCCGGCTTGCCCAAGACCGTCACGATTACCTCCGACGAAGTGACAGAGGCTATCGCCGAGCCGCTCGACCAGATCGTCGCCGCTGTCAAGCACGTCCTGGAGCAGACCCCGCCCGAGCTCGCGTCGGACATCATCGACAAGGGCATGGTCATGACCGGCGGCACCTCCCTGCTGCGCAACCTGGACCGCCTGCTCACCAACGTCACGGGAATCCCCTGCCACGTCGCAGAGCGCCCCCTTGACTGCGTTGCCCTCGGCACCGGCCTAGCCCTCGAAAACCTGGATATCCTCAAGAAGTCCCTCGCGCGGCCCTTCTAGCTGCCCTCCTGCCGAGCAGACGCGCCCGTAAACCTCCCCTCTCCTGTGGGAGAGGCGGGAGCCCATGCAGGGCATGGGCAGCAGGGGTGAGGACTTCCACATCGCATCGGCCCCCCACTTGCAGTATCCTGGCGTCGGCAGGGGGAGTTGGTGACCGACGATTTCGCACGTGCGCTGGGGGCCGACCGCTGGCAGCCGTCTCATTGGGTCGCGGAAGACCAGGACGAGGCCGCCGTCTGGCGTGCCGAAGTGCCGCACGCTGACCCCGCCTACATCGCGGGTCAGGTCCAGCAGATGATGGCCGCGCACGTGGGGCTGCGCTGGCGGCTGCGCTTCGGCTGCATTGGCGTCTACGGCGCCCCCGGCACCGGCAAGAATGCGTTGCTCCGCGAGGTCGCGGCCACGTACGGCGTTCCTATGTTCAGCGTGGATCTTTCGGCCGGCCTGGACCTGGTCGAGCTGGTCGGCGGTACAGCCCTCGTCGGCGGTTCGACCGTCGAGCGCGTAGGCAAGCTCACCTGGTGGGCGCAGCGTGGCTCCTTGCTCGTCCTGAACGAGATTCAGGCCGTCGAGCCAACCATGCAGACCCTCCTCCACGATCTGGTGGCCGAGCGGCGCGTCGTCATTGCCAGCCTGGAAGGCGCGCCGCAAGCGCTGCGCCTGCATCCCAGCACCTTCATTGCCGTTACCTGGAACCCGTTCCAGGGCCGCATGCCCGAGCCCGCCCTGCTCTCGCGCCTCGGCGCGATCGAGTTTCCCCAGCCGAGCCAGACCGACGAGGCCAAGATCCTCGCCTCCCGCCTGGCGGCGGCTGACCCGGAGCTCGCGCGACCCACCTCAGAGGTCACGCGCGATGTCGCGCTCTTCACCGACCTACGCCAGCTCTATGACCAGCAAGAGCTGGCGCTGTTCCCCGACATGCGCTTCGCGCTCAACTTCGTTGCCCATCGCATCGCCTCGGGGCTGCCCGCCGCGACACGTACCCTGGCTGCCCTGGCGCTCACGGGCGTCGGCGAGCGCCAGCGCAGCCTGCGCCAGTTGGAGCGCGTCGTCGTCGCCCATTACCCGCAGGCCAGAGGCATGTTGGTGGCATGACCACCTTTCTGCGCCGCGCGCAGCGCGCCGTGGCCGGCGTAGCGGGCGCTTTCACGCGCGTGGCGGCCCCCTGGCCGCACCCCGAGTCCTCCGACCCACTGCTCGACCATGGCCATATCCCATACGCCGCCTGGGAGGCCGAGCTCACCGCCTACGCCCGACTCCGCACCGGTGCGCCTGTCAAAGTCACCTTCGCGCTCGCTCACGCCACCCTCTGGTCGGACGAGATTCACCTGGGGCGGCCCGCGCCCGCCCAACCAGTGGATGAAGCGTTTCAGCGCGCCGAACTCGCCTTAGAGCACGCACTGATGCACCACCGCCACGGCTGGCGTGAAGCCGCGCTGCTCTGGCACACCTGGAGCCACGCCGGCGAGCAGATGCTCCTGCCCTGGCCACCGTGGGACCAGGTGTCGCTCTCGCCTGCCATCGTCCGCGAGGCGCTGGCCAGGGCAATACCCGACCTTGCCCTGCCAGCCGGCCACGATGTGGTCAGCGAGCGCCGCCGCACCGCCGCGCGCTGGATCGCCGCGGCCTGGGCCGACGGCGCCCACCGCGCACTCGACGTCGCGGAGCGGCCCGGCCTTGAGAGCCGCCTGCCGGCGCCAGGCTCGCCGTCGAAACCCATCCTATGGCACGCAACGCTCGTCGCGCTCGCCGGTGGCCCTCCGCTCGATGCCACGGCAGCGGCGCCGCTTCGTGCCGCCGTCGATGCGTTGCTCGCGACTACCGCAGGTGATCTGCGAGGCCAGGTGGAGCGCACCTTAGCGCTGGTGGATGCCCTGGCGCAGCAGCGCGCCCTTCCTCCCTCCCCGGAGCTGCGGCCGTCGTGGCTGACACCCACGTGGGGCCGCTGGCGGCTGCATCGCCAGGTGCTGGGGGCCCTGGACGCCATGGTCCGCACCCCTGAAACACAGGCACTCTCCACACTCGCCACCACCGCACGCGCCACGCGTCAGCGCAGCCTCATGGGACCGGGTGGCGGCGTCGCCGGCCCCGGCGCACGCGGGCAGCAGTCGCCGGATGCTGGTGGCGCCGCTGCGGCGGAGCGGCGGATGCTGCGCCCCGACCAACCGGCCGACGCCGAGCTGGAGCCTCCCAGCGACTGGGGCCTACGTCCTGAGAGCCAGCTGCCCAGCGATGCGCCGAATGTCGCCGGCACGCCCGGGCAGCCCACCGCGGAAGGGAGTGGCAGCGATGGCGGTAGTGGGCCAGGCAGCGGCCCCGGCGCGCTTGGCGCGCTGCACGTCATCACGCCATCCGCGGAGGATCGCGCCGCGTACTGGCAGCTCCGCGGCGCACTCGCCCCACAGATCGAGCAGCTGATCGAGCGGCTTCGCGCCTCCAGCGACGCCTACTATGCCTCCGTCCCCCACCGCTTCCAGCGTCGTGGGCGCATAGACCGCCCCCGCCTGGCTGCCGCCCTCAAAGGACGCGAAGCAGTGTTCACCCAGCACGTTCACCGGCCCGAGCCCGAGCACGCCCTCTGCCTTGTGCTGGACTGTTCCGCCTCCATGCAGCCCCACGCCGAGCACCTGCGCGAGATCGCCATCCTGGTCGAAAGCGCTGCTACCGCCGTTGGCGCCTCCGTCACCGCCTTCACCTTTGGTCCTGAGTGGGACCGCCTCGAGCCGCCCGCCAAGGGCGCTCCCCTCGTCTCACTTGGCCGCGAGCTGCACCCTCGCGGGGGCACTCCCTTTGGCCAAGCCATCTCCGCGGCGGCCGCCTGGCTGGCGCACCAACCATATGAGGAGAAGCGATTGTGGGTGGTCTCTGACGGTCGCTGGAGCGCTCGCGACCGCGCCGTTGCCGGCTGGCGCGCAGACCACCTCAAGAACGTAGTCGTCTGGGTGCTCGATGAAACCGTGCCTGAGCCACCGCACCCCGCCATGCGACTCGCCGCCGCTCCCACATTGACCGACCTCATCCAGCAGGCGCCCCACCACTTCTGGCTCAGCGGCCAGGGCGCCACCGGCTCACTCGCCACCACCGCGAGCAAGCCATCAGCGTGAGTTGCCTCAGGCCGCGCGGCGTGCTGCCGTGCTGGCCTTCTTGCTCAGCACCAGGTGCACCGCCACGAACACTCCGTGCCCCGCCGCGGCCACCAGGCCAGCGATAACGATGGCTCCCGGTACGTTCTTCCCTGCCAGCCAGAGCGCCCCCAGGATCAGCGCGGTGAACAGCCAGATACAGATCGCCGCCACGTGGATCCACACGATGCCCTTGTGGCCCGATCGCCGCACCGCTGGAAGAGCTGGCCGCGCTGCAGGCTTCGGCTTCTCCTCGGAGTCGGTGGCCGTACCCCATGTCTGCGACATAACGACTACCTGAGTGTACAGAGACGCGGCCTGCCTGGCAGGCCGCGTCTCTGTACACGCTTTCTCTAGTTTGTCCGATCGTTTGCCCCAGCCCGCCTGGGCCGGGACAGTGCACCGTGCCTACGCTGCGCGGACGGCAGCGGTCGCCGTGACGGCCTCGCGCCGGCTGAACCGTCCCAGCAGGAGCGGAAGCGTCGTGCCTGTGAGCATGGCCACGGCAATCGCGCTGAGCACGTAGCCAATGACCGGCTTTGCCAGCCCCAGGGGCACAATGCACGCAGCCGCCGTTGCCGCCGCCATCAGGACCGGGATGTGGCCTAGACCGATCCACGCCGCCGAGCGGCTAGCCCGCGCGGCCACCGAAGTAAGCATCGCCGCCATCGACCACGCCACCACTGCTCCACCCACCGCCACCAGCGCCAGGGGCAGGTCGCTCTCGGAGACCGTCACCGCCGCCAGCGCGCCGGTGAACGGCGCCACAAGCTGGCTGCTCCGCCGCACCAACGGCGCGTAGCGCACAAACTTGCCGAATACGAAGTCGATGGGCGCCGCCAGGCCGTACAAAGCGGCCGCCGCTGCCACCAGCAGTCCAGGCGCACCCTGGAGCAGCGTGCTCTGGGGCACGCGGTCCGTGAACGCGGCCAGAGCGGCCAGCACGAACATACCGATGTAGGGGTTAAGCCCAATCGCCGTCGCTGCGATCAGTTCCAATGGTGCCTCTCCTCGTTGAGTGCCCGCGGACTGTGCGCCTTCCGGCGCCCTTGTGGGAGTTCGTGAAAACTCTCACAAGCAAAGATTAGCACTTTGTGAAAAAATGCGCAATCGCAAAGGGCCGTTTGTGCAGGGGTGCAACTGACCTGCAACGATCAGTGTCACGGCCCCCGCTGCACCGTGCGGCAGTGGGTAGGTTGGCGCCTCACACACCGCCGCGATACACTGGCTACCGATACATACGCCAGGAGTGACTGCATAGACATACTCAAGCGTCCCAGCGGGATGCGCTCGCCAATCGAGCACACCGGCTTCGGCAGGGAACGGCCTCGCGCCGCACAGTTCAGTCCCTACCGGATTTGCACTCACCGCAGTGTCGTCGCAGGAGCACCCACGTGCGCCACCGCCCTCTATGGGCGACCAGCCATCTGGGACCGCTCACCAGAAGTCAGGAGCAATACTCGAAATGGCAAGCGTGACGCTTGACCGCATCACTAAGCGCTTTGGCGAAGTGACCGCCGTGCGCGAAGTCAGCATCGACGTGAAGGACAAGGAGTTCCTCGTCCTCGTCGGCCCGTCCGGCTGCGGGAAGTCCACCACCCTGCGCATGATCGCGGGCCTGGAAGAGGTCACCGAAGGGTCTATCTTCATTGGCGACCGCCTGGTCAACGATGTGGCCCCCAAGGACCGGGACATCGCCATGGTGTTCCAGTCCTACGCGCTCTACCCGCACATGAGCGTCTACGACAACCTCGCGTTCGGCCTTAAGCTGCGCCGCACGCCCAAGAAGGAGATCGACCGGCGAGTGCACGACGCCGCCGAGCTCCTGGGCCTGGCCGACCTGCTGAGCCGCAAGCCCAAGCAGCTTTCGGGTGGCCAGCGCCAGCGCGTAGCGTTGGGCCGCGCCATCGTCCGTGAGCCCAAGGTCTTCCTCATGGACGAGCCGCTCTCCAATCTCGACGCCAAGCTGCGCGTCTCCACCCGCGCCGAGCTCATCAAGCTCCACCAGCGCCTGCAGACCACCGTCATCTACGTCACCCACGACCAGGTGGAAGCGATGACCATGGGCACCCGCATCGCGGTGCTACGCGATGGCGTGCTCCAGCAGATCGACGCGCCACAGGTGCTCTACGATCACCCCGTCAACATGTTCGTCGCCGGCTTCATCGGCTCCCCGTCGATGAACTTCATCGACGCCAAGGTCGAGGGCACGCCGGACAACATGACGATCAACGCCGGTAGCTTCAGTGTGCCGGTCCCGGCTAACTTCGCGGGGCAGCTCACCGAGGTGCTCGGCAAGGATGTCTTCTTCGGCATCCGTCCTGAAGACATCTACGAGCCGAAGTACGCCCCGCCCGAAGTGGAGCGCAATGCACCCTTCCGTGCCCGCGTCGACGTGACCGAGCCGCTCGGTGCAGAACTCTACCTCTACCTGCTGGCCGGCGAGAAGCCGCTCATCGCCCGTGTTGACCCTCGTACCCGCGCCGACGTCGGCGACGAGATCGAGATGGTCATGGACATGAGCAAGCTGCACGTCTTCAACCGCCAGACCCAGGAGGCTTTCATCTAGCAACCATAGGTAGCCGCGGTTGCCACACCACGCAAAAGCGAAGCGCCCTCTCCTGGAAGGAGAGGGCGCTTTTGCGTACCCTGTGTTCAGCGGCGCAGCAGCAGCCTCAGCAGCGCCGTCATCAATGCGGCGCCGGCGCCGAAGGCGAACGCTCCGCGCGCGTCAAACAGGCACTTGACCTGCCCCTCCACGCGCGCCGCGATCACCGTAATGGCGAACACCTGCTTTGCCTGGACCAACCCACCGAAAATCCACTGGGCTGCCCCGTGGTCTAGGGTCACTTTGCCGCCCGCTACGATGCCGCCGGCAGACTGCCGCAGCGTCACGTCGCGCCCCAGCACCCCCACCCCGGCCGACTGCTCCAGCTCTACAGTGCTGCCACGCACCCGGCCGACAGCACATCTCTCTACCGTGACCTGGGATGCCTCCAGAGACCGCACGGTGAACTCACGCAGCTCCAGCTGGCTCCCCGACGGGTCGCTGAATTGGAACGCCCCCTCCCACGGCTCGGTCCCCGGTCCCTCGTGCCCGCGTCCGTCGTGCCCACGTCCTGCGTGCTCAGCCCCTGGCCTCTTCACCACTTTCTCCATAGTACCGTGCGGCCCCTGGATGTGTACCGGCGTACGTCCAGGCACGCGGCGTGCCGTGCACCCGCCTGTGAAGCACACACGAGTTCGCCTACGCTATGCCGTGCAGGTACGTTTTGACACCCTACCACCGCATGGGTATAGTCCACCAACAAATCAGTACCGCAGAGGCTCGGCATGATTGAGCTGGAGGTCGGGGGCAAGCGGGAGAAGATTCGGCCGGGCCTCCACATCTGCCAGTTCTACAACCAGGCGGGGGAGATCATCCACACGGCCGCGCCACTTATGCGCGATGGCCTGCGTGCCCGCGATAAGTGCTTCTTCGCGGCCGCTCCCGCTCGGATTGAAGAAGTGCGCAAATCCCTGCGCGCCGCGCACATCGACGTGGAGCAGGCAATCGAGAGCGGCCAGCTGATCCTGATCGGAGACCGCGAAGAGCTGCTCAAAGATGGCCGGTTCGATCCCTACAACCTGCTGGCTAACCACCAGGCGCTGATCGCCCGCGCCCTCTCTGAGGGCTGGCAGACTGTGCGCGCCGTCATCGACATGGGCTGGCTCGCCGCGGGCGCGTCCCCAGAGCAGATCCTCAAGTACGAAGCGGCCGCCGACGCCGTCTTCACCTTCCAGAGCCGCCCTATCGTGGCGCTCTTGCAGTACAACTACGCGGAGCTGCCCGGTGAGTTGGTCGTGGAGCTGCTCAAGATCCACCCCATCGCCGTCGTCGGCAAGTTCATCAAGCGCAACCCCTACTACGTGGACGCGGAAGAGTACATGGTGAAGATCATCCGCCGCGGCCAGGGCCGCCGCCCCCGCGCAGGCTAACCCAGCGCCGCGACCCGCGCCGCCTCGTAGACCTGCTGCAGCGACACGCCGGCCTGCGCTGCCACCGTTCTGCAGTCGTCATATTCCGGCGCAGCGCTGCGTACCGCGCCGTCCAGGTACGCCAGCTTCACACGCACCGATCCGTACCGCGTCTCCACCGAACGCGACTCGCGCGGCAGCATCAGCCGCGAGAGGTTGGCGAACCGCACGCCAAGCGTCGTCGTTTCGGCGAACAACGTCTGCAGCGCCGTCTCGACCCTATGCGGATGGGCCAGCACCGTCACCATCGTCCCCGGACGCCCCTTCTTCATCAGCACGGGCGTCAGCGTCACGTCCAGCGCCCCACCCGCCAACAGCCGCTCGGTGAGATGTCCGTACCACTCCGGGTTCATGTCGTCGATGTTGGTTTCGAGTTGAACTACCTCGTCACCGGCAAGATGGCTGTGCCCACGCTCGGCATGCTCATGTTCTTGGCCGCTCGCATGGTTCCCCTGGTGCTCCGTCTCACCCTGATGCTCGTGCTCCTGTCCGTGCCCGTGCCCGTGACTGTGCTCCCCTGATGGGTTCTCGTGCTGGTGGACATGCCCGGCGCTTGCACTCACGGGCGCTGCCGTCGCGATGCCAACCGCGCGCCGGGGTCGCCAACCCGAGTCCAGCTCCCCCACCGAGACGCGCAGCACGTTCGGGATAGTGAAATCCTTCTGCCCGGCGCCATAGCCGATGCGCTCCACTCGCATCCGCGGGAACGGGCCAAAGCCGTCCGCCAGCGTCGCCAGCACCAGCGCGCCGGTTGGCGTGAGAAATTCCGGCCCGTACTCCGACGCGTAGATCGGCGCCCCCTTGCGGCGCAATAGCTCCAGCGCCGCCGGGCCGGGGACCGGCAAGATGCCGTCCCGCGTGTTCACTATCCCGCCCCCCACGTTGAGCGGCGAGACGTACAGCTGCTCTACCCCAAGCGCGTGCAGTCCGGCACACGCCCCCACGATGTCCAAGATTGAATCGACCGCCCCCACCTCGTGAAAGTGCACCGACTCCGCCGGCTGGTCGTGCTGGATTCCCTCCACCTCCGCCAGCTCGGTGAAGAGGCCGATCGCGCGCTGCTTCACCGCAGCCGGCAGCGCGCTCGAATCGATCATCGGGAGAATGTCGCGCACGTCGCGCTCCGGCTGCGGCTCATCTACGCCGAGCCGCACTTGCGTCGCACGCAGCGCCCCCTTCTTCACGATTGCCACGTCCAGCGTCCAGCCACTCAGGCCCATCGCCTCCAGCGACGATCGCAGCTCCTCCACCGGCCATCCGGCGTCCACCAGCGCCCCCAGGATCATGTCGCCACTGGCCCCCGCGAAGCACTCGAAGTACGCCGCTCGCGTCATCTGCACCTCATGACGACATCCGGTTGATCATCCCGGCCAGGTAGCCCGCGCCAAACCCGTTGTCGATATTGACCACCGTTACGCCCGGCGAGCACGAGTTGAGCATGCCCAGCAGCGCCGCTAGTCCGCCGAACGCGGCGCCGTACCCGACACTCGTCGGCACCGCGATCACCGGGCGGTCCACAAGTCCACCAATCACGCTCGGCAGCGCTCCTTCCATCCCCGCCACCGCCACCACGACGTTTGCCGCCAGCAGCCGCTCGCGGTTGGCCAGCAGGCGGTGGATTCCCGCCACCCCCACGTCCCATAGCCGCTCCACCGGACTCCCCGCCAGCTCAGCCGTCAGCGCCGCCTCCTCCGCCACCGGGATGTCGGAGGTGCCCCCCGTAGCCACCACCACCGTTCCCGGCACGGGTGACGGCGTGTGGCGCACCGCCACCGCACAGCGCGCTCGCTCGTGGTAGACCGCGTCCGGCACGCGCTTGCGGAGCTCTTCGTACGCCTCACGCGAGCAGCGCGTCGCCAGCACGCTCTGACCCGCCGCCGCCAGCCGCTCCCCGATGATCCCCACCTCTTCGGGCGTCTTTCCGGGGCTGTAGATCACCTCCGGGAACCCGCGCCGCAGCGTGCGGTGCAGGTCTACCCGCGCGAATCCCAGGTCTTCCGTGTCCAGCCGCTTGATGCGAAGCGTCGCCTCGTCCGGCGAGACACCCCCACCCGCGACCGACTCCAGTAGCGTCCGCAGCGCGGCTTCGTCCATTCGGCCGGTGGACCACTATAGCACCCTGACAGGGGCGCCGACTCGGCACAACTCTTGCCGTCCACTAGCCGGCCCACCACCATAGCCGGGCCAGCAGGAGCCGTACCATCCACCGATGACCGAACAGAGCCAGTCCTCCACGGGCAGCGCAAAGCCCCCCATCGTCGTGTTTTCCCACCTGCGGTGGGACTTCGTGTGGCAGCGTCCGCAGCAGATCCTCTCTAGACTGGCGCGCGATCGCGCCGTCTACTTCATCGAAGAGCCGATCTTCCAGGATGATGCCGGCGTTGCTCCCGACGACGCGCGCATGGAAGTCCGCGATGACGGCGGCATCACCGTTGCCCGGCCCGTCTGCAAGGACCCCGGCCCCAGTGAAGGGTGGCGCCTGGAGCAAATGTACGCTCGCCTGGTAGCCGAATTCATCCGCGACCAGAAGATCGCCGGCTTCACCGCCTGGTTTTACTCCCCCATGTTCATGCCGTCACTGGAGCGCATACAGCCCTCGCTGGTCGTCTACGACGCCATGGACGAGCTATCGCTGTTCAAAGGCGCGCCTCCCGAGCTGTTGCCGCGCGAGCGCGCGCTGCTGGAGCGCGCCGACGTCGTCTTTACAGGCGGCGTCAGCCTTGGAAAGGCCAAGGCGCAGGTGCATGCCAACGTGCATGCCCTCCCCAGTGGCGTGGACGCCCAGCACTATGCCCAGGCGCTCTCGGCCGACCTCTCCGTGCCCGAAGACCTGGCGGCGCTGCCCACGCCGCGGATCGGCTTCTTCGGCGTTATCGACGAGCGCATCGATCTCGAGCTCCTTGCCGGGGCCGCTACCCAGCGTCCGCAGTGGACCTTCGCCATGCTAGGGCCGGTGGTCAAGATCGACCCCGCTGACCTCCCGCGCCCTGGAAACATCCACTACCTGGGCCAAAAGCAATACAAAGAGCTGCCCGCCTACGTGAAAGGGTTCGACGTCTGCATGATGCCCTTCGCCATCAACGACGCGACGAAGTTCATCAGCCCCACCAAGACATTGGAGTACATGGCCGCCCACAAGCCCATCGTCTCCACGCCTGTGGCGGACGTTGTCGGCTCCTACGCTGAAGCCGTCGCCATAGCCAAGAATGCCGATGAGTTCGTCGCCGGCGTGGAGCGCGCCCTCGCCGAAACGTCGGACGCCCGCGAGCAGCGCATCGCCCGTGAGCGCGACACCCTGGCACGCAACTCCTGGGACGCCATCGCCGCCCGCATGGACGAGCGAATGGAGGAAGCGCGCCGCAAGCGGACCACGTAACTACCTGACGCACGACCGGCGCCAGCGGAAACGTAGTGCGGGGGCTTGTCCCCCGCTCCGACGCCGTGAACCACTTTAGCCGCCTACTCCGGCTTGAGCACCGCGATGTACGGCAGGTTGCGGTAGCGCTGATTGAAGTCCAGCCCGTACCCGACCACGAACTCGTCGGGCACCTCGAAGCCCACGTACTTCAGCGGCTGATCGATCAGCCGGCTGCGCGGCTTATTGAGGAGCGTACATACCGACACCGACTCTGGCCCGCGCGTGCGAAGCACCCGCAGCACGTAGCTCAGTGTCAGTCCGGTGTCGATGATGTCTTCCACCAGCAGCACATCCTTGCCCGCGATGGGATGGTCCAGGTCCTTGAGGAGCCGCACCACGCCCGACGAGTCACGCCCCACGTAGCTGGAGATCGCCAAAAAGTCCACCGACACTGGGATCGATACCGACCGCAGCAGGTCAGCCATGAACATCACCGAGCCGCGCAGAATGCCGATCAGCACCAGCGGCTTCTCCGCGTAGTCCACCGAGATCGCCTCACCGATCTCTCGGATTCGCGTCCGCAGCTCCCGCTCCGGCACCAGCACCTGCCCCACCAGCGGGTCTCGCGTGATGTCACTCACCGCCACGGTCTCCGGCGCTTCGGGTCCGCCCGCGCCGTGCGCAGCCGTCACGCGGACTGCCCTTCCATCCGCAGTCCGAACTTCCGTGCCAGGTTCAAGAAGTCGCGCCGGTACAGGAGCTTGATGTTTACCTCCGGGTAGAGCTCACGCAGCCGGCGCAGCTTGCGGTTTTTTTTAGTCACCAGGCTCTGCTTCAGCGTCGTCAGCTCGATGTACAGGTCCAGGTCCGGCAGGTAGAAGTCAGGCGTGAACCGCTCGATGATCCGTCCCGACTCGTCTTCCCGTAAGGGAAAGCTGCGCGGTTCGTACTGCCACTGCAGCTGATAGAAGTCCAGCACCCGCGCGAACTCCGCCTCACTCGGATGCGCGAACGCGGGCGCATCCGTGCGTGGAGCTATCGTCTCCTGCGGTGGAGGCAGCACCTCCGTCGTCGACTTGTCGCTGGCATCCGTGGTCAGTGCCGCTGCGTCCACTGCGGTCATAGCGCTACCTGCTCGATCAGTGCTCGGCCCGCCCCATGGGGTTATTCCGCGCCTGACGGACTAGGCTGGACACTGTGCGCACCGCAACGTCTCGCTGGCGCCCCCACGCGGCCGCGCTGTCACTGCCCTTCATGCTGGCAGAAACGAAGGTCTTGGCGGAAGCGAGCGCGCGTGCCGATTTGCCCAGCGGCCGCACGACCGCTCGATCCAGGCCGCCTTCTACCAGACCCTCGGCGCGCGCCACCTTCCTCCCGACCCACCCCAGCCCCGTCACCGCCTTGCCACCAAAGCGGCCCAGCGCCCACGCGCCGCCGAAGCCGATCACCCCCACGATCAATGTCGTGATGAGCCAGAACAGCGAGAGGAACATGATGCTCAGGTCCCGCACCGCCGCCACCGCCCCCACGCCGCCGGCCGCTGAGATCGCATAGCCCAGCCCGCAGGACCCCAGCAGCGTGGACAGCATCGCCCCGCCGGCGATCATGAGCAGTCGCTTCACGGCACTCTCGGCGCCAGGCTGGTCGCCCCCGGCGCGCTCGCCATAGAGGCGGTGCGGATCGACTTATAGCGTTGCAGGATGTCCGACTCCGCACGGACGCCTGCCTCCCGCGCCTCCTCGCTCGCGCGCCGGAAGTGCGCGCGCAGCGCCGCGATCGTGTCACGGCCGCTGCTAGGCGCGTACAGCAGCGCGGCCGCCGCGCCGGCCAGCGTGCCTGCCACCAGTCCCGCTACGAACCACGGGCTGCTGCTTTTCACCGGTGCCTCCCGCCGCGGCTAATGGTCGTCAGGCTGCGCACCAACGTCTGCGCCGCCACCCCCATGGCGACCACCTTCGCCAGCGGCCCCACCACCACGTCGCCGATGACCGTGGTCGTGCCCCTGATGGTGTCGCTCGTGCGGTTCACCGATGCGAGGATGGGATCCACTTCGCCCTTGAGCTCTTTGACGAGCTGCCACAGGCGCAAGCCCAGCAAGATTAGAAATACATTCGCCGCGAGCGACACCAACGCGACAACTATGATGACTACGTCGCGCGTCGCCGCGAGCCAGCCTGGCCCTTCCACTCCGACACCTCTTAGTACCTATCTTTCCACAGTGAGCGCCTCTTCCGCATCAATCTCCGTGCCAATCTCAGTCCGGAGCACCACAATTGCCGCTTCGCGCCCTGGACCGTCCCTTTTCGGAAGCGGTGTCTGGAGACTTGCGCTAGGGAGTTTGCACCACTCGTTGCCCTCGTACCCGCGTATAATCGCCAGAGCGCCGGTATCACATGAAGGCAATCGCCCAGTTCGAAGAGTTCCTCGAGGGGCTGGTTGAAGGCTCGTTCCGGCGCCTGTTTGGCGGGCGTCTCGAGCCGGTGGACCTCGCGCGCCGCCTCGGCCGCGTCATGGACGACAACAAGCGCGTCACCTGGGACCGGCCGCTGGTGCCGAACCACTACCAGATCACCCTCTCAGAGGCCGACCACGCCGACGTGCGTAGCTTCGCTGACTCGCTGGCCCGCGAGTTGGAGAAGTTTGCTGACGAGCGCGCGGCCGAACGCGGCTACAGCCTGGTCGCCCCTGCCCAGGTGACACTCTCCGCCGACGCCGGCCTCGCAGCCGGCGCCTTCCAGGTACGCGGCGTCCATGCGGACGCGCACGCCCGCGCCGGCTCACCCACTGTCCGATCGGCTGGCGCCGCCGGCGAGGTCGGCCCCGACGGCGCCTCCGACCCCAGTGACGCCGGCAACTCCGGGAGTTCGCAAGCGAGTGCCACGGGCGCCACTTCTTCCGACGAGCCGCTCCAGCCGGATGACTTCACCCAGACTCGCCCGATGCGCCCATTGGAGATGCCGTTGGGCCCGACTGGCTTCGAGACGCTTTTCCTCGTCGGCGAGGTCGGCGGCCGGCGCATGTCGTGGCCCATCAGCGGTGGCCGCCTGACCGTTGGCCGCGGACTGGACAACACTGTCGTGATCGAAGACGCCAGCGTCTCGCGCCACCATGCCGAGCTGACGCGCGAAGGCGGCCGTCTGGAAGTGCGTGACCTCGGCAGCCGCAACGGCACCTGGCTGAACGCGGCGCGCGTCACTACCGGCCCCGTCGCCGCCGGCGACGAGCTGGCCTTCGGCGCCGTTCAGCTCGAGGTCACCCGCCGCGCGGCGTAGATGGTGGGCGTCTCTCCCTCTGAGGTGCTCTCGCTGATAGCGCGGCTGGCATTCGCCGCTGCGCTCTATTTGTTCGTCGTCGTCGTTCTCTTTGCCCTGCGCCGCTCTCTGCGCACCGCGCCGGCGGCCACAGGTACCGTCCCGCGCGCGCGCCTCACGCTTGCGGATGCGTCGCCGGCCGATGGTCCCATAGGTCGTGTCGTGCCGCTCGACCGTCCGATCCTGATCGGGCGGCGCCCCGACTGTGACGTCGTCTTGCGTGATGACGCCGTGTCCGGCCACCACGCCCGCATCGCCTGGGACGGCGACATGTGGCAAGTCGAGGACCTGCTCAGCACCAATGGCACCTACCTGAACGACGAACGTGTCCATGCCCCCGTCCCCCTCCACGCCGGTGACGCCGTCCGGATCGGCAACACCACCTGGCGCCTGGAGCTCCAGACATGATCCCCCGGACGCGCGCCCCTGGTCGCCACGCTCCTCCCGCGCTCGAAGGAGTACCTCTCCCAGCGGGAGACGGACAGCGTGAAGCGCAGGGTGAGGTCGGCCGCCGCACGCTCCACATCCCGTCGCGCCGCCGCGCACCAGTCGCTCGCTTCACGTGGCGCTGGCGCGAGCTTGGCCTGCTCGTGCTCGCGGCCCTGCCGAGCCTGTGTGGCGTGCTCGTCCTCTCGATGATCCTGGAGCTGCCGCTCGCCGACACCCGCTTCCGGCCGGTATTCGCCTTCTTGCTGCTTCTGCTGGGCTGCCATACCGCCCTCAGCCTGGGGCGCTCACGCGCCGACGAGGTGCTGCTGCCCCTGACCGGTGCGCTCGCGGGGATCGGCCTCTTGCTCGTGACGCGCCTGGTTCCGGTGCTGGCGCAGCGCCAGCTCATGTGGACCGTCGTCGGCGCCGCCGTCATGCTGATCGCCGCCATCGGTCCGTGGGACGTGCGCCTGCTCGAGCGCTACAAGTACACCGCCGCCGCCGCCGGCATCGCTCTGGTCGCGCTCACGCTTGTGTTTGGGATCGACCCGAACGGCAGCGGCGCCCGCCTCTGGATCGGGTTTGGCGGCTTTACCTTCCAGCCCTCCGAGATACTCAAGGTGCTGCTAGTCGTCTTCCTGGCTGGCTACCTGGCCGACAAGCGCGAGCTGCTCAGCGTCACCCAGGTCCGCCTCGGCCTGATCCGTCTGCCGCCGCTGCCCTACCTAGCGCCCCTGTTCGCTATGTGGGGCATCTCCTTAACGCTTCTGGTCTGGCAGCGCGATCTCGGCGCGGCACTGCTGTTCTTCGGGGTGTTCCTCGTCATGCTCTACGTCGCCATCGGCCAGATCCGCTACGTCGTCGCCGGCATGGCGCTCTTCTTCGCCGGCGCGATCCCCGCGTACTTCCTCTTCAGCCACGTCCGCTTGCGCGTCGAGGTCTGGCTCAACCCCTGGGTAGATCCCCAGGGCCGCTCCTACCAGATCGCCCAGGCGCTCTACGCCCTGGGTAGCGGCGGCCTCTTCGGCGCCGGCTTCGGCAACGGCTATCCCCTCTACGTCGCGGCGGTACACACCGATTTCCCCTTCGTCGCACTCGCCGAAGAGGGCGGCCTGGTCGCCGTGCTGGCGCTGCTGTTGCTTTACGCGCTGCTCGCCACGCGGGGCCTGCAGGTCGCGCTCGCCGCGCGCCTGCCCTTCAACCGCCTGCTCGCGGCCGGTCTCTCTTCCGTTCTCGCGCTGCAAGCCATGGTCATCATCGGCGGCAACCTCAAGCTGATTCCCCTCACCGGCGTCACCCTGCCATTCGTCTCTTACGGCGGCTCGTCACTGCTCGCCAACTTCCTGATCCTCGGCGTCCTCTTGCGCATGTCCCACGAAGAACACGCCATGAACCTCCTGCGCGGCAGTAGCGCCCCACGCTTCCTCTCCAAGCTCCCATGGACCGCCAGATCCAGGCCATAGGCGCCGCCTTCCTCATCGGCTTCGCCACGCTCGCGCTCGGCGCCGGCTACTGGCAGGTGTGGCGTGCCCCCGCCCTTGCCGAGGCGCAAGGCAACCCGCGCGTCATTGAAGAAGAGCGCCGCGCGCTGCGTGGCCGCATCCTGGACCGCGCTGGCCAGGTGCTGGCCGAATCCCGCGACGGCAAGCGCGTTACCCCACACCCCGTGACCGCCCACGCCACCGGTTACCTCTCGCGCCGCTATGGCAGAAATTCATCCGAGCGCGCCTTCGACCGCTACCTCTCCGGCCGGGAAGGCTCCGGCAGCCTGGAGGAGTGGGTGCGCCGCCTCGCCGGCAGCCCGCGCCGCGGCGCGAATGTGCGCCTCACGCTCGACCTGGGATTGCAGCAGGTCGCCGACCGCGCCATCGGCGACAAGCGTGGCGCCGTCGTCGTGCTCGACGTGCGCACCGGCCGGGTGCTGGCCATGCTGAGCAAGCCGTACTACGATCCCAGCCGCCTGGAGGAAGACTGGCCCATCCTCTCCCAGGACGAAGCCCGCCCGCTGTACAACCGCGTCAGCCAGGGCCTCTACGTGCCTGGCAGCACCTTCAAGGTCGTCACCGCCGCCGCCGCCCTCGACAGCGGCCAGATGCGCCCCGACACGATGGTCTCCGACCCAACGGGCGAGACCACCATTGACGGCTTCCGAATCACCGACGCCGAGCGCCCACCGCGCCCCACCTTCGACTTCGCCCACGCCTTCGCGTGGTCGTCCAACGTCGTCTTCTCACAGGTCGGCTTGCAACTTGGCGAGCCACGCCTGCGCGACTACGCGGGCCGCTTCGGCATGCTCCAGGCCCTCCCCTTCGAGCTGGAGACCAGCCCCACCAGCCTCGCCCGTACCACCCCCATGCCGCGCGTCCTGCTCGCCTCCACCGCCTTCGGGCAGGGTGAGCTGCTCATGTCCCCCCTCCAGATGGCCGTCGTCGCCGCCGCCGTGGCTCGCGATGGCGACGTGCCGCGCCCGTACATCCTCGACACCGCCACCGCCCCCGACGGCGCCGTGCTCTATACCGGCCGGCCTGGTTCCATCGGCCGCGCCACCTCCCCGGAGACTGCCCGCACCCTGCGCTCGTTCCTTGCGCTCGCCGTCGAAGAAGGCTTCGGCCGCAACGCTGCCCTCCCGGGCGTGCGCGTTGGTGGCAAGACCGGCACCGCCCAGAGCGTGCCCGGCATGCCCGATCACTCCTGGTTCATCGGCGTCGCCCCCATTGACCAGCCCCGCATCGCCGTCGCCGTCCTGATCGACGCCACTGTCGCTCGCCCCGACGAGAACTGTTGGCGGCCAGCCACATGTCCCTCTCCTGTGGGAGAGGGACAGGCCGAAGGCCAGGGTGAGGTCTACACCTCCTGCCCCTCGTACTGCTGCCGGATATCGGCAATCACGTTGGGATCAAGCAGCGTCGTGGTGTCGCCCATCACCCGCCCTTCGGCAATGTCGCGCAGCAGGCGGCGCATGATCTTGCCCGAGCGTGTCTTGGGAAGCTCGCTCGCGAAGTGCAGCACCTTCGGTCGTGCAATCGGGCCAATCTTCTGTGCTACGTGC
>CADCTC010000286.1 GCA_902805635.1 uncultured Chloroflexota bacterium | reverse complement strand
GCTACTAGTTACCCGGTTGCTCCCCTACAATGCACACCACTCGCCGTGAACCTCTACTACCACCACGTCGGCCAGGCAGGTTCTGACGCCGACTTTCCGAAGACGGTTTGGGGCGACCACCCTATCTCCTTGGTGGAGAACAACGTGCCGTCCGGCATTGTCGGGAGGGACGCGCTGCTGTCCAGGCTTTGGGAGCGCTTCCCCACCGGCCGGTTCAACTGCTGGGGGGTGCCGGAAGGGGCGCGGAACGTCATTAGGAACCTGGCGGTAGGTGACGCGGTGCTCCTGGTGGAGCAAGCGCGCATCGACGGCATGGTTCCGGCGCTGTGCCAGGTGGAGGCGTTTGAGCCGGTGGAGCTGCGCGCCCTCTCGCACGCCCTGTGGGGAGACGACAAGTACCCGTACGTCTTCTTTTTCAACACCGTGCCGCTGGGGCTGACGTGGCCAGACTTGATAGACCGGCTCGGCTACCGGGACAACTTCGACCCGCGCGGGAAGTTCTACAGCGTGAGCCAGGACCGGCTGGCGCCCTATGGCGGTGCCGCAGGGTTCGTAGACCTCGTGCGCCGCGAGTACGGTGGGAGCATCGTTCCGGCCAACCCACTCACCGCCGCCGAAATCGATGCCGAGGCGCCACCCGAACACGGTGGCCCGCTTGAAGTCAGTGCCGTGGAAGCGGAGTACCGGGCCATCCAGGGGCAACTGAACGCGCCGCCAGAGTTGACCGAGGCGGCGAAGCAGGTGCCTGGGACGACGCATCGCCGACCACTGAACCAAACGACCCACCCCCCTGCACTGTGACGGCGTGGGACCATTGGGTGCCACAGCGGCCCTCGCTGTCTGCTGCTCCGGCGCCCTGGTTACACAGCCCCTATGGGTGGCGGTGGAGCACCCGGATTGGGGGGACGTGGAGGAAGAAGTGGCGGCATGAGCGGCGGGGGCAGGTGCTGCCGCTTGTTTGCGTTCATCGGCAGGCGGCGCCCGGGCGCAACGGTCTCAGGGGTGACCGCCAGCCCGTAGCGCCGGTCCCCAATGGAGCCCGGCTCCGCTGCGCTCGTGGGCCGCTACATCGGCATCTGGCGCATCGGCGCCTCCGGGGCGCACCCGGCGCACCCGGCGCCCCGGAGGGCGGGCGCGAGGTCCGGCATGACGGCGACGGCAAGGCCGAGGATCACGAGTGCAGCGCCGACCGCCCGCGCCGTCCACTCGCCGCGCGGCAGCAGCTTCTCCGCGAACACGACCGCCGCGATCAGCAGCACCCACGGGAGGCTCATCGCCCCGGCGGCTACGAGGATGGCCATCAGCCCCCAGCAGCACCCGACGCAGTAGGCCGCGTGCGCCAGCCCCAGCCGTAGTGTGGCGGCGTACCCGGAGCGCCACCGGCCCATGAGGAACCCCAGCGGCCCCTGGCAGTGCTTCAGGCACACCCGCTTCACCGCGCTGAACTGGTACGCCCCCGCGGCGACCAGCACCGCGGCCAGCCCGTACGGCAGCCAGCGCCCCATCTCGGTCCCTGACAACGCCGCCACTCCCACGCTCGCCGCGTAGACCGGCACGCCCACCGCCAGCCACACTGCGACGTAGGCGGCTGCGAAGAGCCAGGCGGGGATGGCCCGCTGCCCCCGGCTCACCAGGCCGTACAGCGCGATCATGGGCAGCGCGCTCGGCAGCATCATCGCCGCCATCATGACCCCCCACATCGCGGTGAACATCGCCGCGTCCGCCAGTGTGCCCGGCCCGATGGGCAGCATGGCCGCCCCCATCGCCGCCGACTGCCACACGACACCGGCCCACGCGAGGGACGCCACCGCCAGCAGCGCCGCGCCGGTCAGCAGGGCGCCCCGGTCGGTCCAGGGGCCGCGCGTCCGCGAGGCGGGTGTCGGTGCGGGAGCTGACGCGGGCGCCGCTGCGCTCACGGCCAAACCGCTACGGCCCCTGGTACTCAAATGGCGCGCAGGCTGCGTACCGGCCGGTGTGGTCGAACGCCACGTCCCCGCTGACCGAGAACGCTTTGGACGCGCCGAGTAGGCCCTCCTTGTAGACGAACCCCTCCGGCAGGATGACGCGCGGGTGCACCTCGGCCTTGGTCACCGGGTTCCGCACCGGCTCCATCTCGAGGGTGACGCGGTTCCCCGCCCGCACGGCGCTGGCGTAGTCGGCCACCCTGACCTCGTAGGCGACGTACTCCGGGCCGTGCACCCGGCTGATCGTGCGCGCGATGATCGCCCACGGCGCTCCCGCCCGGCCGCTCAGCAGGGTCTGGATCGCGTCGCGCTGTCGCCCGTCCGCGCGCTCGTCGATGAGCAGCAGCCCCTCGCCGTTTCCCTCGTGGATCGCACCCGGCCAGTTGACCGCCGCCGAGAAGGTGAGGCCGTCCAGGCGCACGTCCCCGTAGTGCCCGTCCTCGACGTGCCAGTTCCAGTTGCCCTCACACTTGCCGGTCGTAGGCAGCCCGTTGAAGTTGCACGGGCACCCGTAGTCGCAGTTGCAGGCCAGGATCACGTGCCCCCGCAGGCGCCACTGCGGGATGCTCTCGGGTGCCTGCGCCGTCTGCGCCGTCTGTGCCGTCGCGGTCACGTAGGTTCCTCCTTGTGTGGCCTGTGGGCGCCCGGTACGAAAGGCTCGGCACCCGCAAGCGCAGCGCACCGCCATCGTGTGCTGCCGTCAACAGGATGCGGCCATACGGTGGACGCATCGGCCACTTGCGTCCTATGCGTCCATCTGTCCGCCCGCTCATGGTGCACGCATGGACGCATAGGACGCAGCTTTCTATTTCAGCATGTAGAGAACACTGTATAGCTGCCGCGTGCTTGGTGCCACCACGCGAGGGGCAGCGCAGAGTTGCGTCCGATGCGTCCAGCGCGTCCGCTCCATCTGGTGGGGTGTGGACGCAAGTGCGGACGGATAGGCTGGGCTGCGGACGCACCGGGAACCCGCCAAAGGCGCTAAGTAGCGGTACCCGCAGCGGAACAGGCGTAGCCCCCGGCGACTGGACGAGGCGCTACTGGACGCCTATGGGTCGCCGCGCGACCAATCGGACGAAGCGATCCTGGAGCGGCTGCTGGCGCTGAACCTGGAGCGGGGGGCGGCCTGACGGTGCTAGGTGGCGCGGGCCGCGGTCCTGCGCGGCGTGCCGGCGGTGCCAGCCCGCCTGCCGCATCGTGCGTGGCACCGAGCCGCACCAGCTCCCCTGCCAGACAGGCGGCGCAAATGCCGTAGGTGACGCCCGCGGCTGCCGGCACCTCGGCAGTCGGTGGCGCGCACCACGCGCAGCGCCACGGCAGCGGCGGGCGTGTGGCGTCCATGCCATCCAGTACGTCCTCGCGCCGCGCGACGTGCCGGCACAGGTGCCCTTTTGTCCGAACGTTGCCGCAGCTTACGCCTGCCGTTCACCAGCGCCCTCATGCCGGGGTGCCGCAGGCGACCGGCGCCGCCGCGCTACCACCGATCACCTGCGCCTGCCGCGCCAGGTGGCGCAGGGTCGGGCGGGGCGGCCGTGGCACCCGGCCGCGCCCGCAGCGCATGGCTGGCCCGGTTCGCGGCGTCGAGTGCGACGGTCAGCGCCTCCCGCTGTTCCGGCGCCAGGGGGCCGTAGTGGCCCACCAGCACCAACTCCAGCATCCCGACGACCCCCACTAGCTCGTTGGCCACCGCGTGGCGCACCGTCCGCGCCTCGTCTGCTGCCTGCGCTGCCTGCGCTGCCTGCGCCGCCTGCGCCGCCGAGTTCTTGTTGGTGAACATGGTGTGTTCCTAACCGCCGCCCGCGTGAGCGGTCCCGCGTGGAGCATGGCGGTCCCGCCGCCAGCAGGGCCGCCGGATGCCCCGAATGGGCTAGGCCGGCGGCGCGTCGCACCGTTCAGCCTCCGCGCTCGCCCGACGCGCCCCGGACGCCCCGGTAGGTACTCTGCGTCCCAGCGAACCGGGGTGGCCCTCGAAATCAGGCGTCCCCCTGCTACCCGGCCCGAACAACACACAGGGGCGTCGTCGTCGGTGTACTGGCCCGTTTTTGCACCCAGCGGCCCATCCTGCGTGCCTGTGCGTGCGGGTGGCGCCGTGTGCTCCTTGTGCATGGACAGAGCGTCTATTCATCCCTGCATAGAGATATGATCAGCATCCCTGAACCGGCTGGCACCCTGAGCGGCGTTGCCGTCTACCACAGCGGCACTACCGGCGCGCCGGGTGAGGGACGCTGGGCCGGATTTTCTGCTTCTCCAGATGGGGGTGAGGCAGGGTGATCCCCCATTTCTACTACAGTCTTGATCCAAGAGTAGGTAATACCCCCAGTGGGAAAAACAAAATGAGGATGGACCTCACCTAGCCCACCCTCACCCTGGTACGCGCCGCCGCAGGGCCTCACCCCACTCGGCTGGCAGGTACTTTCACCGGAGAGTGGCCCCCGTACCCGCGGCCGGTACCATGCGCTCCCCGCAAGCTAGGGGCCGCCCGCGATCAGGTGTCGGGTGTGCCAGGGCCGCGCTCAGGAACCCGGCCACGTCTCGCCGCCGTCCGCTCCGGCTGGCACGGCCTAGGGGCTGACGCTCTGCACCGGTGCCTCGCGCACCACGTACGGCAGCCCGTTGTTCGCCTTCTCGGCCACGCGGTAGCCCTCCGGCAGCGTGTCCAACGCCGCAGCGGGATTGAGGCGCCGGTTGAAGGCGTAGATGGGCATGGGGCGCCCGTTCTGCAGCGTCACCGTCTTGCCGTGCAGGTAGTACGCGACCCCGCGGCTGTTGACGCACATGTAGGCTTAGCGAAGAAAATACCGTAAGATGGGCCATGTTGCAAGGCAAATGCCTCGTTCGTCAAGGGAATTACCTCGTCTGTGCCCCGCTGGTCACCCAGCCGCTCGCCGGTCGTACGGCCAGCGCGGCGCGACCGGGCGCGTAGCACGCCGCGAGGTGGGGCAGTGGAGCACCACGCCGTCATCCGTGTCTGCTGCTGGTGCGACAGCCGCGCCCAGCGCCTAGAGATGGCGCTGTGGACGCCCATGCCGCCCGCGCTCATTCGGATGCTGCGCGTGGCGGGCTTTACGACGGATGGCCTGTGCCCCGACTGTTGGCGCGACGGCGCCGCCAC
>CADCTC010000285.1 GCA_902805635.1 uncultured Chloroflexota bacterium | reverse complement strand
GTGGGGCCGTCAAACTCACCCCGCCACCAGAAAACCCGACCGCGGAGCAGGCGCCGGCCGCCGCCTGACGCTTCTTCCCGCGCTACGCCGCCCCCCTCCCCGCCTCGCGGGAGGTTAAATCATGAGCTTAGGCATGGCAACGGGCCTGGTGTGCGCCGACAACTGCCCCGACACCGCATCGACGGCGCACCGGTCCACGCGCCCACTATGGCGCCACGCCGACAGGGCCGGCCACTATGGGCAGGTCCACCCTAGATTCCCGGCGCCGGATGCGGACCGCCAGTGCCTCCGTCTGGCCGATCAAAGCCAGGCCCACCAGCAAGTGCAGCACCTGGATCACCCAATGCCAGTCACCCATCAGGATGCCTCCATGCACCACGCCGAACACGGGCACGAAGAAGCCCCAGAATACCGCCAGCGCGATACGGCCTGGATGCACACGCGCCCACGCCCCGAGGGCCGCCATGATCCACAGGCAGAGCACCAGCCCTATCCCGGTCAGCATGTGGAGCGGGATCAGCTGGCGTGCCGTACCGGTCCAGAAGAGGACTCCCAGGCCCACCTGGACCAGCCCCAGAGCGCGGACAAGTAGCTGTACAACAAATGCGGCGGTCTTCACACCCTCAGTGTCGTCGCCGCATGTCGCCCGCCGGTCCCACGCGTGTCGCAACGCTGTCGCAAGTGCGCGGTCCCGGCTATGCACGCGGCAGACGCACGGTGAAGCAACTGCCCTCCCCCGGCACGCTGGCCGCTTCCACGGTGCCGCCCATGGCCTCGGTCAGCTCCTTCACCAGCGCAAGCCCAAGCCCAGCACCGTCGTGCTCACGATGTTCATTCCCGCCATCGCCCGAACCCCGATAGAAGCGCTCGAAGACCAGTGGCAGGTCGGCCGGCGTGATGCCCTCGCCGGTATCACGCACCTCCACGCGCACCCCGGTCGCCTCCGCCGCCACGGCCACCCCAACCAGGCCTCCGGGCGGCGTGTGGCGCACGGCGTTGCCCAACAAGTTGCTCACCACCTGCTCCACCCGGGCCGCATCTGCCTGCGCGAGCGGGACACCCATAGCCACCTCCGCCACCACCTGCACCCGCCGCCGGCGCCACGCCAGCGGCGCTGCAGTCTGCGCCAGGCGGTGCACCAGCGCCCCCACGTCCACCGGCGCCAGGCGCATCTCCAGGTGATCCACCCCGGCGCGGGAGAGCGTAAACAAGTCCTCGATCAGTCGCTCTAGACGCCCAATCTCCCGCGCCATCGTGTCCAGGTCAGCACGCAGCTCGGTTGGCATGCCCGGCGCACCCGCCTCACCACCGCCGCGCCGCTGAGCAGACTCAAGGTAGCCTCGCACAGTGGCTACGGGGGTGCGCAGCTCGTGCGAGACAGCGGCGACCAGGTGGCGCCGCGCCTCCAGCAGGCCCGTGACGCGATCCCGCTCTGCCTCCAGGTCACACAGCGTGCGGCCCAGGTCGGCTGCCATGGCGTTGAAGCTGGTCTGCAGGTGAGCCACCTCGTCCTCGCCGCCAGCCTCCACGCGGGCGGCCCGGTCGCCGCACCGCAGCGCCTCCGCGGCGGCCACCAGCTTCTCGAGCCGTCCGGTGGTCCGGCGCAACGCCACGTATGACACCAGCGCCGCCAGCGGTAGCACCACGTGGCTCACCACCACCACCAGCCCCAGCAGCGCGGTGATTCCCGGCAGCAGGCGCGTGGCAAACCACGCCAGGAACATCGCGCCCGCCCCAGCGCCGGGACGCAGGTCTCCGGGCCCAAAAGGCGGACCAATCTGAAACCGCCCGGAATTCCCATGGAGCACCAAGAGCACCGTGGATACGACCACCACCACCGTCAGCGCTGCCACCAGCTGTCCCTGCGCCAGCGCCCAGAACAACCGGCGACGCCGCAGACGGTTCCACTGAAGAACACCCAGTGCCACGCCACGCGCGACGACATATGCAATAAATCCCTCCGCCGCGGACGCGCCCGCCAGTGCTGGCGCGTGCCTGGCGAACGCCAGATCGCTTGACCCTGCCGTGCTCTCTCGCCCCGTGGCCAACAGCGCGCCGCCGCTGTGCGCTACCACTGCTCCCATCCAAATGGCAGCAGCCACCGCCAGCGCGCCGCAGAGCTCGCCCCACACCCGCCGCCGGCCGCTGCCAGTAAACCGCCGCAGCCGAACCGCTCCCGTAATGGCACTCAGGGCACCGGCGTAGGCCATGCTCAGGCCCAATACTTTCCACCCACTCCCACCGCCGACGTCCGGTGCTATCGCCACATCCAGCGCCGGGCGCAGGATGGCCGCCAGCGGCAGCACCAGCACGAGCGCCACCAACCCACTCTCCACCATCGCCCGCACCACCCCAACACAAAGGAACCACGTCCGCCTGACCGCAACACCACCCACCGCGGCCCCAGGGAGAGTCGCCGAGGCCGACCCAGCCGGTGGAGCCGGCGCAGCCGGCACGGCGCGCGCCACACGCACCGCGGTCACGGCCTCAATCTCGATGCCGCAGGCGGTAGCCCACGCCCCACACCGTCTCGACGCGGTCACCATATGCGCCGAGCTTCTTGCGCAGCCGCAAGACCGCGTTGTCCACCGAGCGGTCGCCTGCCACCGAAGACTCGCCCCACACCGCCTCGTGCAGGTAGTCCCGGCTGAACGCACGCCCTCTATTGCGCTGCAGCAGGTGCAGCAGGCCGAACTCCGTGCGGGTCAGGTCGAGCGGCCGCCGGTCAAGGTGCGCCTGGTGAGACTCTGGGTCGAGCTCCACCGGGCCCACGCGCAGCACCGAGGCCCCCTGCGTCCGGTCCGCCGCCAGCAGCTCCTCCAGGCGCTCATGCCGGCGCAAGAGGGCGCGCACGCGAGCGATCAGCTCACGCGTCCCAAACGGCTTGGTTAGGTAGTCGTCGGCGCCCACCTCCAACCCGATCACCCGGTCGACCTCCTCTGCCCGCGCCGTCAGCATCAGCACCGGCACCGCAGAGTTCTGGCGCAGCCGCCGCAGCACCTCGATGCCGTCCATTCCAGGAAGCATCCAGTCCAGTATGACCAGGTCCGGCGCGTGCTGGGCGAAGCGGCGCAGCGCCTCTGAGCCATCGCGCGCGTGCAGCACGGCGTAACCCGCCGCCTCCACCTCACGCACGATGACCTTGCCCAGCTCAGCCTCGTCCTCTACCAGCAGAATGGTCCCCGCCTGCCGCTGAGTTACCACGCCAGCTTCATTGTCGACATCGACTCTGCCTTCCACCGTACCGCCGTGTCGGGGTGAGTGGCAACGCCGCAACGCCCCGCGAGTAGCCCAGAGTGAGCTTGCGACAGACCTGCGACACACAAGGGACCCGCACATGACAGGCGAGCGACACCTACCGGCCACAGTTGGTGACGTGACATCGAAGACACACGGCGCCTTCCGTGCATCGCTCGTCCTGGCGGGAGTAGCCTTCATGACAGCGTGCGGCACCGCCAACTCCGCAGGCCGCGCAGAGAGTCCAGGGAGACAGAGTGACGCGGGTTCGCCGGCGGACGCGGCGGCCGGACAGGCTGGTGGTGCACAGCGCGTGACGCTCGGGGTAGGCAACTCGATGCAGTACACCCCGGCTACGCTGGTCGCACCCGCCGGCCAGCCGCTGGAGCTGGTGCTGCAGAACTCAGGCGTGATCCCTCACGACTTCACACTCGCCGAGGGAGTCGTACAGCCCGTAAAGATCGAAGCGCCCGCAGGCCGGACGGGTCGTGGTTCATTCACCATCGAGCAGCCTGGCACGTATACATTCCTCTGCAGCGTGCCTGGCCACGCGACGACAGGGATGCGCGGCCGGATTACCGTGACATAACGGTCACTTCTCTATCCGAACGGCGTGTTGGCTCCTCGCACCCGTCGCGCCCTCATACTGGGCGCGGACGCCCTGCAAGCCGTGGAAGTGGGCTGAGAGTTGGTTTCACTTCCCCCCTTCGTGGTGAGCCTGTCGAACCACGCTCTTCGACACGCTCAGGGCGAACGGAGGTTCTGAAACGCTCTCTTATCCTTGCGCCGCGGCGGGCGCCGCGGCGGAGCGCGAGGCGAGCTCACGGTCTAGGAACAGCAGCGCGGTGGAGTTACCGCCCGCGAGGCGCAGCCGGTCCACGATCTCCTGCACCGTGCTCTCCTCCTCCACCTGCTCGTTCACGAACCACTGCAGGAACGTCTGCGTGGGGTAGTCGCGTGCCTCTACCGCACGCCCATACAGGGCGTGGATGCGCTCCGTCACCAGCCGCTCGTGCTCCAGAGACCGCTCGAACACCTCAAGCGGTGAGCCATACTCCGCCGGCGGCGCCTCGATTCCTTGCAGGGCAACCCGGCCACCGCGCTGGGTGATGAACTCAAAGAACTTGAGCGCGTGCGCCTGCTCCTCGTCGTGCTGCATCCGCATCCAGTGGGAGAAGCCCGGCAGCGAAGCCGCGGCAAAGTGCGCGGCCATGCCAAGGTACTGGTAGGCTGAGGCAAACTCCAGTTGCAGCTGGTCGTTCAGTGCTTCGTTCGTTGCCTGGGGCAACATCGGCAGCTCCTTCTTACTCGTACATCCGTGTGGCGCCGGCAGACGCGCCGCGCGACGACAGCAACTCTGAATCTACACTCCGGTACTTCGCAGGGCCCGTTCCAGGCTCCGGTCGTTGCTCCCCGACCTGTTCGAAAGCGCCGTCCGCGCCTTGTACTTGAGTCCTCACGCCTGTAGGATGGGTGCATGGACACCACAGCACTCAGCGCGGGCGGCTACTCGCGGCGGCAGGTCCTGGCGCGTACCGCCGCCGGTCTGGCGACGGGCGCGCTCCTGGCGGCGTGCAGCAGCGGCGGTGGCGACGCGCCGGGCGCAGGCAAGCCGGGCGCTACGCTCCCCGCGGAGATGACGTGGATGGGCTGGTCGATGGGCCAGGAGTTCCAGATCCCGGCGTACGAGGAAGCGGCCAGGGCATTTACCGCTAAGCAGCCGGCCTCCAAGCTGGTGCTGCTCCCCGCGGGCGGCGACTACCGGCCCAAGTACACCACCCTGGTGGCCGCCGGCACGCCACCAGACATCGCCGACATGCACTGGCAGCAGCACGTGCGCGACGTGGGTCCCTCTGGCCTGGCGATGGAGCTATCTCCCTTCATTAAGAAGGACCCTTATCCCAAAGACTACCTCGGCTGGGAGCCGTATGCCTGGCAAAAGAAGCAGTATGGCGTGCCGCTCGCGGTCCAGAGCACCGGCCTCTTCTACAACCAGGCGCTCTTCGACCAGGCCGGGGTGAAGTACCCGGACGGCACATGGACCTGGGAGCAGTACGCCGACGCCGCGGTGCGCCTCACCAAGCCAGGGCCGGACGACGCCAGCACCATCTGGGGTTCTGGCGACCAAGGCGGTGTCAACGTCGGCTGGATGAACGCCATCTTCGAGTCGTTTGGCGGCGGCATGTTCACACCCGACTACAAGGCGCCCCGCTTCACCGATGCGGCGACTATCGCGGGCATGGAGTTCCGCGCCGGGCTGCAGGCCCGACACAAGGTGACACGCAACATCCGCACCGCCACGTCCGGTGACTTCACCGGCGGCAAGGTCGCCATGGTCACTAGTGGCTCGTGGTTCGTCGCTAACGTGAAACGCGCCACCACCAGCGCGCTCAACACCAGCAAGGTCCCGTGGGACGTTGCGCCCCTGCCGCGCGGGCCCAAGCGCATGGGCGGCCTCACCGCTGAGCTCGGCATCGGCATCCCAACCGGCGTGAAGAACCCCGAGGCGTCGTGGCAGGGTGTGCGCCACCTGACCAGCAAAGAAGGCATCATGCCCTTCATTAAGATCGAGCGCTACATCCCGCCTCTGCGCTCACTATGGAACGAGACCATTCCCGCCGACGACACGCCCAAGAACTTCAAGCACGCCTTTCTTGACCAGTGGGAAAAGCTCGACCTCAACTCGCCGTTCCTGCCCGAGTTCCAGCAGATCATCCCCGCCTGGGAGGAAGAGGGCGGCAAGGTGTGGCAAGGTGAGCGCCCGGCACGCGATGGCGCCGCCGCGCTCCAGCGGCTCTTTGACGAGTACCTCACCAGGCTCAAGCGCGAAGGGAAGCTCTAGGTACAGCTCGCTACACCTCATCCAGCAACCGCTGCAGCTCGTCGTTCCCATCGAACGTGCCGCCGCCGCGCTTGTACGCCTCCAGGTTGAGGTCACGCAGCGTGTAGGTCCACTCGTGGCGCATCGCGTTGGCCACCGAGTCGCCCCAGCTCTCCATGCGCGCCTTTTCGTCCGGCGGCAGGTTCTCCACCCAGGTCGGGAACTGCGCGTTGGTCCGCAGCACCTGCTTACCCCCAATCTGCTCTACGCCCTCCTCTCGCACCGGCGTCACCACCAGCACGTCGCTGTCGGCGCCCGCGAAGGACGACGCGAACCCATGCGCTCGCTCCCACGCCACCAGCCACTCCCGCAGCCCATCCGCCGTGCTCCGTGCGTCGGGCGCTACGTCTCCCAGCAGCAAGTTGTGCATCTCCTGGGGGTCGGCTTCCATATTGAAGAGCTCCTCCCATCCGCCTTGCATGGAGTAGTTGTATTTCCACGTCCCGCGCATCAGGCACCACCACCGGTTCGGTGCGATGCCTTCCGCCACCACGAACTCGTCCCGTGGCGTGGCCGGGCCGCCTCCTTCCCGCCCCAGCAGGCTCTCCCCCGGCAGTGGCGGCACGCCCGGCTGCGCCGGGTACTCCACCCCCGCCACGTCCAGGAACGTGGGCAGCAGGTCGGTCAGGCTCACCCGGTCCACCGGCCGGCTGCCCGCCGCCACGCGGCCCGGCAGCCGCACCAGGAACGGCACCCGCAGCGACGCGTCGTACGGCTTGCTCTTCTGCATCAGCCCGTGGTCGCCCATCATCTCGCCGTGGTCGCTGCTGAACACCACCAGCGTGTCCTCCGCCATGCCCAGCGCGTCCAGCGCGCGCAGAATGCGCCCCACCCCCTTGTCCACCAAGCTCACGTTGCCGTAGTACAGCGCCTTGATCCGCTTGAGGTGCTCCATGGACGCGAACGCCAGGTCCGCCGTCTGCTTGTTGCGCCGCACGCCGGGGGCCAGCGTCTCAACCGGCTGGTCCCAGTGGTGCGGCGGATCGATGCTGTCCACCGGGTACATCGACGCGAACGGCTCTGGCGCATTCCACGGCAGGTGCGGCGCGATCCACGACGACCAGCAGAAGAACGGCCGCTGCGGGTAATAACGCGCGTGCTGCGCCAGGAAGTCCACCGTGCGGTCCGCCACCCACGTGCTGCCGTGGTGCGATTCGGGCAGCACCGACACCTGCGGCTGGTGATAGAGCACGTTGCGCACGCCGTGCACCTGTCGCACGTGGCCGTATCCCTCGCGCTTGAGGAAGAGCAGGTACTCGTCGTCTTCGCGGTGGGTGGGGATCTCCTCCATCAGCTCCATGCGCTGGAAGCCGTAGTGGCGCCGCGGCGGCCGGAAGTGCATCTTGCCAATCGCGTGGGTCACGTACCCCGCCGACCCCAATAGCTGCGCCGCCGTCGGCAGCTGCGGTTCCGGCGTCACCACGTTGTTCGCGTAGCGTCCGTGTACCCCGGAGAAGTGCCCCGTCAGCAGTGACTGGCGCGCCGCGATGCACACCGGCGTCGGCGTCACGCCATGCGTGAACAGCGCTCCCTCGCGCGCCAGCCGGTCCAGCGACGGGGTCTGCACCACGGTGTTCCCGGCGCAGCCCATCGCGTCAAAGCGCATCTGGTCCACGAACAGCAGCAAGATGTTCGGCTGCCGCCGTTGCGCCCCCTGTGCGCCCGCCTGTGTCATCGCGTCATCTCCTTGGCCATCAACACCTACCTGCAGGGTATCCCACGCCCACGCATCTAGCGGCGCCGCCAGCAGAGCCGCCCGCGCCTCCCACGCTCTCAGTCAGTCTGTTACGGATCACTCCGAGTCCGTGTGGGTCTCGAGCCCGTCCCGTAACCATAGTACACGGCTTCTGTGATTAACTTTCTTGCTGGCCGGTCGTGTCCGCGCCGCGAGGGGGAGCCGTTCCATTCATGTCCCATAACTGCCACATGCCCCTGCGGGGCACCACGGACGGATGAAAATGGCGCGGGTGGCGCGGAGTCGTGGTAGGCTGCGGCCTGCGCTGGTCGGGTCGCTGCAGGTCGGGACACGGTTGGTGCCGCGAGCTCGTCCATAACTGTGACCCGGGTGTCCCGAGGCACCGCCGACTGTCGCTCCCGTGGCGGGAAGCACGCACAGGACACGCTTTGGAGAGGCGGACACCCCGCCCGGCCGGCGCGACGACACACCGGCAAGGAGGTGCCGAGCGCGATGGACGTAGTCTACGAGCGGTGCTGCGGGCTGGACATTCACAAGAAGGTGGTGGTGGCCTGTCTGGTCACGCCGGAAGACGATAGGGCGGGCGGGGCACCTCGCAAGGAGGTGCGGACCTTCGGGACGATGACCGACGATCTGCTGGCGCTTTCGGACTGGCTGGCGGCGGCGGGCTGCACGCACGTGGCGATGGAGAGCACGGGCGTCTATTGGAAGCCCGTGTTCAACCTGCTCGAGGGGAGCTTTGCGCTGCTGCTGGTCAACGCGCAGCACGTCAAGCAGGTCCCCGGGAGGAAGACGGACGTGAAGGACTGCGAGTGGCTGGCCGACCTGCTGCGGCACGGTCTCCTCCGGGGCAGCTTCGTGCCCGACCGGCCGCAGCGCGAGCTTCGGGAGCTGACCAGGTACCGCACGGCCCTGCTGCACGAGCGCTCTGCCGAGGTCAACCGGCTGCAGAAGACGCTGGAGGGGGCGAACGTCAAGCTCGCCTCGGTGGCCACCGACATCATGGGCAAGTCAGGCCGCGAGATGTTGGCGGCGCTGGTCGCGGGGGAGACCGACGGCAAGACGCTGGCCCAGCTGGCCAAGGGGCAGTTGCGGGCGAAGCTGCCGCAGCTGGAGCGGGCCCTCACCGGCCGCATGAGCGCGCACCAGCGCTTCCTGCTCGCCCAGCAGCTCGCCCACGTCGACTTCTTGGACCAGCAGCTGGAGCGGGTGAGCGCGGAGATCCGGGAGCGCCTGCGCCCTTTTGAGCCGGCCCTTGCCGCGCTCGAGGGTATCCCCGGCGTGGGGCGGCGCACCGCCGAGGTGCTCGTGGCCGAGCTGGGCACCGACATGACGCGCTTCCCCACCGCGGGCCACCTGGCCTCGTGGGCCGGCATGTGCCCGGGCAACAACGAGAGCGCCGGCAAGCGCAGGAGCGGCCGGACTCGCAAGGGCAGCCCCTGGCTCCGTGCTGCGCTCGTGGAGGCCGCCCGCGCCGCCGCCCACACCAAGCGCAGCTACCTGGGCGCGCAGTACCGCCGGCTCGCCGCCCGCCGGGGCGCCAAGCGCGCCGCCGTCGCCGTGGGCCACACCATCCTCGTCATCGCCCACCACCTGCTGCGCGACGGCACCCCCTACCAGGACCTCGGCGTCACCTACTTCGACGAGCGCGACCGCCTCGCCGTTGAACGCCGCCTCGTCCGCCGTCTGGAGACCCTCGGCTACAGCGTCACTCTCCAGCCCGCAGCCTAACCACGATCATTTTCACAGGACCGACTCGTATTGCGCCGCGCCGCCGCCCTATTGGTGGCACTCTTGCTCGTCGCGGCGCCGTACCTGCCGCTGGCCCAGAGTGCCGGCGTAGCCTCCGCGCAGGAGACCACCGGCGAGACTGTGAAGCCGGCCGCGCCGGCCACACCAGAGAGTCTCGCCACCGAGGCGGAAGCCGCCGGCGCCGCCGGCCACGCCGACGAGACGATCGACGCCGAAGACCCGGCCGAGAAGCGCGGGGACCTCGAGCGCGCCAAGCGCAGCGGGGGCCGCTCCCCCGACCGGCTGGTCGTCGTGTACGCCCCCGCCGCCGATGCGCTCGACCACCCGGACCGCGACCGCGCCCGGCAGGCTGCCGGAGGGCGCCTCGTCAGAGCCAGCCGGGTGCTGCGCCGGGACGTGCTGCGCGTCCCCAACGGCGACGCCGTGGCCGCCGCCCAGCGCGTGCGCCGCCTGCCCGGCGTGATCGACGCCTACCCCGACCTGATCGCCCGCGCCAGCCTGTTGGTGAACGACCCCCAGCTTGGCGAGCAATGGGGCCTTGCCAAGGTCGGCGCATCCACCGCGTGGGACACCTCCCAGGGCAGCGGCGTCACCGTCGCCGTGCTCGACTGCGGCATCCACACCACACACCCTGACCTCGCGGGCCAGGTGACGCTGGAGCGCAACTTCACCGCCGCCCCCACGACCGACGACCTGTGCAACCACGGTACCCACGTGGCGGGCACTATCGCCGCCGCCACCAACAACGGCACCGGCGTCGCCGGCGTGGCCTCCGCCGCGCGCGTGATCAACGCCAAGGTGCTGGACGACGCGGGCGACGGCTACTTCTCGGACATCGAGACCGCCATCCAGTGGGCCGCCGAGAGCGGCGCCAGGGTGATCAACCTGAGCCTGGGCGCCGACGCACCCTGCCCCACCTCCACGCAGAACGCCCTCGACTACGCTTGGGGACGCGGCGCCGTCGTCGTCGCCGCCGTCGGCAACGACGGCGTGAGCCGTGCGAGCACCCCCGCCAACTGCCGTAATGCCATCGCCGTGGCAGCGTCAGACAGTGGCGACGCCCGCGCTACATTCTCTAGCTACGGGTCCGGCGTGCACCTGGCGGCACCCGGCGTCGCGGTCCTCTCCACGCTCAACCCCAACCTGGCGGCAAACGCTGGCGCCCTCTACGGCGCGTTAAACGGCACCTCCATGGCCACGCCGCACGTCTCCGGCGTCGCTGCGCTGCTCTGGTCCTCCTCTCACGGCACCGGCGCCGCCGCGGTGCGCGACCGCCTGTTCGGCACCGCCGCCGCCGCCTCCGGCACCGGCAGCCTGTGGACCTACGGCCGGCTCGACGCGGCCCGCGCCGTCTCCACCGGCGCCCCGTCCAACGACCCGTTCGCCACCGGTCTCCCACTGGCCTCCAACAATTCATTGACCGGCAGCACTGCGCTCGCCGTGGCGGAGAGCGGCGAGTCCGCGCCGAGCTGCGCCGCCACCGGCAAGACCGTGTGGTACCGCGTCACGCCGGCCGTGTCCGGCACGCTGACGCTCTCCACCGCCGGCAGCAGCTATGACACGCTGCTGGCGGTCTACACCGGCTCCTCGCTGAGCGCCCTCAAGCAGGCCGCCTGTAATGACGACGTGGACGGCACCGTCCAGTCCCGGCTCGCGCTTTCCGTCACCGCCGGCCAGACCTACCACGTACAGCTGGGCGGCTACCGCGGCGCCTCCGGCAGCTTTGCGCTCCAGTCCTCGCTGGCAGCGAGCGCCACCGCTCCCACTGCCACGCGGACCGCCACGGCAACTCCGCTGCCCACCAGCACCCCCAGCCGCACCCCCACCGTGACGGCGACCGCCGCCACCACGCTCAGCCCGACCAACACCCCTGCGGCCGCGCCAACGTCAACGAGCGATGCGACCGGCGGAGCGTATGCCCAGGCGGTGCTGGCCGACGGTGCGGCGGCGTACTGGCGCCTGGGCGAGCTGAGCGGCACGACCGCCGCCGACAGCACCGGCCGCGGCGCTACCGGCACGCTTTCCGGCGGCGTCACCCTGGGCGCGGCCGGCGCGCTCGCCGCCGACGCGAACACCGCCTTCACCTTTGACGGCGCCACGGGCAGTGTCGCCACCACGTTCGGGCAGAGCAGCGTCTCGCAGTACACCGTCGAGGCGTGGGTCAAGACCACCTCCACCGGGCTGCTCCCGATCGTCCAGGCGCGCGGCCCGGAGAACTCCGGCGGCCGCAGCCTCACGCTTACCATCGGCTACAACGGCGGCCAGCGCTCCACCCCCGGCGCGGTCAACTTCGGCCTCGACGGCGACGGCCTCTGGATCGGCGGCCACACCACCATCACCGTCAACGACGGCCGCTGGCACCACGTGGTGGGCGTGTTCAACGGCGCCTCCGGCGCCGCTATCACCACCGGTCAGCTCATCGTCTACGTCGACGGCCAGGTCGCGCCGCTCAACACCGCCGTCTTCGGCAGCGCCGCGGCCCCGGTAAGCGGCTCGGGCGGCACCCGTATCGGCCGGCACGAGGCATGGAACGGCTGGTACGGCGGCGGCCTGGACGAGGTCGCCGTCTACCCGGCGGCGCTGTCCGGCGCCCAGATCGCCGAGCACTACCGGCGCGCCACCGGCGGCGCCACCGCGACTCCTACTCGTACGGCCACCGCGACCGCCACCGGCACACCGCCCACGGCTACCCCGACGCGTGCCCCCGGTCGCGAGGGGCTGCAGGGTGGCCGCGCCATCGACGACAACGGCTCGCTCACCTTCCCGCACGCGCTGGCGGACCAGCTGCCCCTGATCCAGGAGGCCGGCGCCGGCTGGGTGCGCATCAACTTCCGCCTTGACCCGGCTTACCGCAACTGGACCGATGTTGGCGCCAACGGCACCACCGCCCTGGCGCAGTACGACCTGGTCGTGAACGACGCTCGCGCCCGCGGCCTACGCGTGCTCGGCCTGCTCTCCAATGAGTCGTGGTGGGGCAGCCAGGACGAGTGGACCGCCGGCAACGCCGAGCACGGCCTAGGCAACGGCGACAACGCCTACGCGCGCGCCTTCTCTCAGAACGCGGCCGTCGTCCTCACGCGTCACTACCGCGACAGGATCGACACCTGGGAGGTCTGGAACGAGCCCAACGCCTGGACCAGCAACCCGTCGGCCGGCGTCTACTCAGGCGCGACGTTCATCTATCCCTCCAACTTCGCCTGGCTGCTGCGCCACGTCTACGAGGACACCCGCGACGCGGGCGTGGGCGGCCTCAGCTTCGTCGCTGGCGGCGTCTTCGGCCACGACATTGGCGGCGTCACGCTCTCTATCCAGGGCGTGCGCGTCACCAAGCGTGGCGACTACCACCCCGTGCGGCCCGTCAGCAGCGGCGCCCCTACTGCTCTCTCGCATGTGCCCAGCGGCGGCGAGTACCTGACCAATACGTACGAGCAAGGGCGGCTCAATGCCGGGTGGGAGACCGTCCGCCAGGCGCGCGGCTCCTACCCGCTGGACGCCGTGGGCCAGCACGTCTATTTCGTGCACGACACGCTCGTCGCCGCCAGCAAGGTACGCGGCTACCTGGACGACGTGCGCGCCGCCTACGCCGCCTTCGAAGGCGCTGCGACCACCAAGCAGACCGTCATCACCGAGTTTGGCTGGCAGACCAGCGGCATCAGCCAGCAGGCACAGGCGGACAACCTGCGCACCTCCTACGGCGTCTTCAAGGAGACTGCGTACGTCACCAACGCCTACTGGTTCAATGTCCAGGACATCCCGGAAGCCGACCTCATCTACGGCCTGGTGACCGGCGGCGATCCCGCCGACGGCTACCGCGGCGTGCGCAAGCTCTCGTTCGAGGCTTACCGGTCGATCGCAGCCGTGCCCCCGGCAACTCCAGTCGCCACCGCCACAGGGACGGCTACCGCCACCGGCACCCCGACGCCGACTGCCACCGCCACGACCGTCGCGACCTCCACGGCTACCTCTACGGCCACGGCTTCCGCAACTCGGACTGCTGAGGCAACCACGCCCGCCGAGGCAACCACTACGGCAACTTCCACCGCGACAGCTACGGCCACAGCTACGGCCACAGCCACCGTGACGGCAACGCGCACTGCAACGGCAACCGCCACGGCCACCGTCATCATCACGTCGCCAACGGCGTCGCCGTCACCTACACGCTCCGCGTACAACGATCAGTTCGCCAGCGCGTGGTTCCTAGGCGCGCCGGGTTCCGCCACTGGCGCCACCGGCAACGCCACCATGGAGAGCGGCGAGCCCAAGCCGTGTGGCCGGATCGGACGGACCGTCTGGTACCGCGTCGTGCCGTCCGCATCCGGCACGCTCACCGCCTCCACCGCCGGCAGCAACTTCGACACGGTGTTGGCGCTCTATCGCGGCGCCAGCCTCGGCTCCCTGACTAACCTGGCCTGCAACGACGACTCCGGCGGCACCAGCCAGTCGCGCATCGCCGCCAACGTCACCGCCGGCCAGACCTAATATGTCCAGGTGGGCGGCCACAGAAACGCCTCCGGCAACTACACGCTCTCACTTTCACTCGGCGCCGGCACCGCCTCCGTGAGCGCCGAATCTCTCAGCGAGGAGGCACCGCCGCAAGGCTCCAATAAGGAACGGGACGAAAAGGACTAGCAGACGCTACGCCGGATTCGAGACCGCGGCGCTCGCCACGCCCAGCGCGGTGAGCGCCAGCGCCGCGGCGCCCCACCGCTCCCACGCGCTCCAACCACCCCACCCCACCGCGACGGCGCCGGTGCGGGAGCGCGGCCGTGCAGCCGCACGCGCGCCCGCAGCAGCAGCAGCGCCGCCCGACTGTACGCGGGATCGCTGTCCACCTGTTCCGTGCCGTCGCGGTGACCCATTTCCTCGGCGGCGGCCACCTCCAGCCCCGGAGCCGCCACCAGCACGATAGGAGGGTGTGTGCCCCGCGCGTCGCGGTATGCGGTGGCGAAGGCAGCGCCATCGCCCGGCCGCAGGCGCATGTCCAGCACGATCACGTCCGGCGGTCGCACGGGCCGACCCAAGATCTGGGCCGCTTCCCGGCCACTCTGCGCCACGCGCACCACGTGCCCGTCCTCCTCAAGCGCGACGCGCAGACGCTGTCGCCGCTCGGCGCCTGAAGCAACCACCAGGACGTGAACCGCCTGCTCATTCACCGCATCGGCGGCCGGCTGGCCCTGCTGCAGGCGGCGTCGCGCCTCATGAGTCCAATTCACGTTACGCTACCGGAACGCAAGGGTCGTGCCAACGACGCGACCCTCGCATCACGTCAGCGCGGCATGGCCGCTCTAGGCCGCGAAGATCTGCGTTCCGCCGTCCACGCGCAGCACCTGCCCGGAGATGTACGACGCGCCGGGAGAGACCAGGAAGCCCACGGTACTGGCGATCTCCTGCGGGCGGCCGTAGCGTTCCAACGTGCCGCTCTCCACCGCCTTGGACTCGTCGATGGTGCGGCTGTTGACGAAGCGCGGCGTGACGATCGCCCCCGGCGCCACCACGTTCACCGCCACGTCGTAGGACCGCAGCTGCGCCGCCAGGCAGCGCGTGTACTCGATCACGCCTGCCTTGGCGGTGGCGTAGATCGCCTCGTGCGCGTGGCCGTTGAGCGCCGAGACGCTGCTGATGTTCACGATCCGGCCGGCGCGCCGCTCCATCATGCCCGGCGCGACCGCCTGGCACACCAGGATGCACGACATCAGGTTGCGATCGAGCACCGAGCGCATGTCCGCCGGCGAGATGAACACCGCGTCGTTGGGATCCGGCATGCCGCCATTTGGCGCCGACGTGCCCGCCGCCCCGATGTCCCCGCCCGCGCACCCCACCAGCACGTCGATGCTGCCGAACCGCTCCGTGATCTCCCTCACGATCCGCTTCACCGTCGCCTCTTCCGACAGGTCGCCGTGCACCGGCAGCGTCTCGACGCCGTGCTCCTCGCCGATGGACCGCGCCACTCCCGCCAGCGAGTCCGCCTCGTTGAACGCCCGGGTCGACGTGGGCGACGTGCCGTGTACCACCACCGCGCATCCCATGCTGGCCAGGTGCCCCGCCACCACCCGCCCGATCCCGCGTGACGATCCCGTGACCCACGCTACCTTCCCCGCCATCTCACCGCCTGCACGCTCTGCGCCGCCTGCACTGCCCGCACCACCTGCTGCCATCGTCTGCTCCTTTCACCTCACCTCTTGGTGACGCCTCACCATACAGGTCCACCCACTGCCGGCTGCCGGCTGCCGGCTGCCGGCTGCCGGCTGCCGGCTGCCGGCTGAGCTACGTCGGGGACGGCGGTGATGGCAGTGGCGCCGGTGTCGCGACTGGCTCGGGTGGCACCGGCGGCAGGCCGGCGAAGCGCCTCAGCAGCTTATAGAAGAAGGCAAACGTCTCATGGCCGTCCATGTGGCGGCCAGGACTGCTGCTGCTGGTGGTGTCTCCCAAAAGCAGCAGCCAAAGGATGGCGGCGCCAATGCCGGCGCGCACCGTCACCCAGCGCCGGCGTTCCGGTGGCAGCGCCTCCAGCTCCTCCTTCGGCGCGATGGTGCGCATCCATCCGTAGCCGATCACGCTCATAAAAAACCCCATCGCGATCAGCAGCCCGATCACGAGGACCAGCGCCACCAGCGCAGCCACCACGGTGAGCGCGACCGTCACCACGGTCCACAATGCCGTGCCCATCGTCAGCGCAGCTCGAGCTGCATCGGGACGTGCGCCGCGCCGGCCGGGACATCGGCGACGCCGGGCGGCAACCCGCCGAGCAGCAAAGCCACCAGCACCGCCGCCGCGCCACCGGAGCCACCGGTGCCTCCCGCGCGGGCCTTCCGCGCCAGCCGTGCGGCGCGGCGCACGCTCGTGCGCTTGCTCTTGGTTTCCTCCGAAGTCACGCGGTCGTCCACCGCCACGCCCGCATCGCGCAGCTGCCGCAGCAGCTCACCCCAGCGCCGGTCGTGGATCGTGAAGACGATCTTTTGCTTGCCGTCACGCGAGCGCACTGTCGTCTGCGCGTGCTGGTTGCCGTTCGAGCTGTACTTGCCGATGAATGCCTCGCCGATCTCTCCGAACGGGATACGCACGACGCGCCCACTCAGCGTCTGCGCCTGAATGCCTGTGGCGTCCACCACCACGTTGCGCCGGCCATGCCGGTTGGCCACCACCAGAAATACCACCAGGAACAGCACGGGAGGCGCCACGCTGAACAGCACGATCTCCAGCTGCCGGTACTCAGGTCCAAACATGAATGCTCTCCACGTGCGATGCGCGCCGGCTCAGTGCTGACAACCCGACGATCCCCTGTATAGGAAGGTTCCAGAGCCCAATCGAGCGAATAGCTCACACCGTTCCTAACCGTAATTGAACAGAAACAGTGACTGGGCGCCGGACGAAGGGGTATCAGACTAGCCGCGCTACAGCGCCATTTCGCTAAGTGCTTGCGGCTCTCCGTGTCGCGGCGAGGAGCTGGCGCTGGTCGTCCCGCCGATCAACCGGTAATGGGCAAGGCTCTGGGGGCGATTCCTGTGTCCATTTGTGTCCTTCTGCGACTCCTGCTATGCGGTTTGCGGTACGCAGCGGTTCAGGGGGTTTGGGTGCCTGGATGCACGAATTTGTTGTCATTTGTTGTCCATTGTTGTCGCCGCCACACGCTAGCGGCTTTCCACGCCGGAGGGGCCGGTGGAGCGGTCCACGCTCTGTGAGGAATGGCTTCTATCAATAAAGACGATCTCACGGGACAAAATCGGCATGGCGATGAGAATCGGGCGGCGCAAAGTGGAACAGCCGCGGCTGGTTGCCAGTGTCGAGTATGTTGTGGCGATGCCGAGACTCGTCCCCCGCTCCCGGCGCCCCTGGCCTGACCGAAGCACAGCTGACTACAGCGTCGCGTCACCGGGCGCGGATCATGCAGAGCGCTGAGTGCTGGCGTGACGGACTACCAGGCGCTCCTCGATGCCGTAACTGACGATCCCCACTACCAGCGCAACCTGGACTGGGGCGAGCCGCGTCCAGGCCATCCGGAGGGCACGGTGCGCGCCCACATCGCGGAGCTCGAACGCAACCTCGAGCACCTCGTCGAGCGCGGGCACGTCTCCGCCTCAGGCGGCGACTACTGGAAGCTCAAGGTGCTGATCCACACTCACGACACCTTCAAGCCCGACTCGGCGGGCGAGGGGGCTGTCCCCATCAGCCACCCCAGGAGCCACGCCTCGCTCGCCCGCACCTTCCTGGCCCGCTTGTGCGACGACGAAGACCTGCTGACGATGACGCAGCTGCATGACGAGCCGTTCGCGCTGTGGAACCAGCGCCGCTCGCGGGGCAGCTATAACCGGGAGCGGTTCCGCCGGCTGCTCGACTCGGTCCGCGACTGGGAGCTCTTCGCACGGTTCCTTATCGTCGACGGCTGCACCGAGGGCAAGAGTCGCGAGCCACTGCGCTGGTTTCTGCGCGAGATTGCCGGCAAGGTGGACATAACCATTGGCGTCGCGGACATCCTCTGAGCAATTGGGATATAGTCGTCGCGGATCGCTGGACGGCGGGCGGGGAGCACAGCGCTCCGGCTCCGACGGCCAGCGGAGAGAGGAACAGATGGCAAAGAGGTACCTGACTCGCCGACGCCTAGTGGCTGCGGGTGGCGGCGCGATGACAGGGGCAGCACTGGCGGCGTGCGGCGGAGCCGGGCAGGGATCCGGGCCGGCGGCGCAGGGGGCTCAGGGGGGAGCTGCGCCGGGTGCGGTGAGCGGCAAGATCAAGATGGCGTACCGTCTGCGCAGCCCGCACACCGAGGTGTACGGCGGCATCGGCGACGACTTCCGGCAGAAGAACCCGTCCATCCAGCTTGAGAACGAGCCGGTACCGGGCGACTTCAAGCTCAAGGTGATCGAGCTGTTCGCGAGCGGGACCGAGCCGGACACCTTCTGGGCGGAAGTGGGGCTGTTTCCAGGCTACGTCGCCAAGAAGATGGTGCTGAACCTGGATCCGTTCGCCAAGCGGGACGCTAAGGCGGTGGAGCTGGACGACGTGTACCAGGGCGTGCTGGATCAGGCGCGCTCCAAGGGCGTGCTGTACGGCGTGCCGGGCGATGGTGGCGGGCCGCTGCTGTTCTGGAACGCCGGCATGCTCGAGCGCGAGGGGCTGCCGAGTCCCGGCCAACTCAACGAGGCTGGACAGTGGACGGCCGATCGCTTTCTGGATCTCGCGAAGAAGGCGGTGAAGCGCGGCGGGCAGGCGGATGTGTGGGGAGCCGAAGGGCACTTCGCGGCGTACCCGATCTGGCTGGGCTGGGTGTACGGCTGGGGCGGCGACGTGTTCAATAAGGAAGGCACGGGCATTGTGCTGGACCAGGCGGCGACGACGGACGCGCTGCAGTGGCTCCAGGACCTGTCGATGCGGCACGGCGTGTCGCCCAACGCGACGGAGGTGGAGGCGCTGACGGCGGCCAAGCTCGCGGACCGGCGCGAGCTGTTCGCCGCCGAGCGGACGGCGATGATCAGCGACTACACGACGGCGCAGGGCGCGGGCGGAATCATCGAGGCGGCGAAACGGGGGCTGCGCTGGGACGCGACGCTGCTCCCGGCCGGCAAGGCGGGGCAGTTCTCGGTGGCGCAGTTCCACCCGTTCGTCGCGTCGTCGTCCAGCAAGGCGCCGGAGGCGGCATGGCGGCTGCTGGTGCACCAGTCGGCCCCCGATGCGACGCTGCGCAAGTCGCTGGCTGGGAGCTCACAGCCGTATCGGAAATCGACCGCGACCGCGCCGGAGTACGTCAAGACGCTGCCGCCGTACTTTGGCAAGTCCATCGACAAGCTGGGCCGCGCGACCAAGGCGCTGCCGCAGACGGTGGAGCAGGACAAGTTGAACGCCATCCTGGACGAGGAGATCGCCGCGCTGCGCGCGGGCAAGAAGTCCGCTGTGGACGCCGCGAAGTCGATCAAGCAGCGCGGCGACCCGCTGCTAGTGGCGCGATGACGTCATCTGGACCGGCCGTGGTGGCGGTGCAGCCAGCGAGGGCGCGGGCGCTGACGCACGGGCCGCGGCACCACTTCTTCGGGTACTACGGCATCTCGCCGTGGAATGCGTCTGAGCGGCTGTACGCGTGCCTTGAGAGCAACTTCCACGACCGGATGCCGCTGGCGGGTGAGCGGGCCACAATTGGGGTAGTCGGCCTCTCGGACGCGGAACCGGGCGACTTCCGGCCGCTGGCGACAACGGCCGCGTGGAACCTCCAGCAGGGCGCGATGATCCACTGGCTGCCGACCGAGCCGGAGACCACGCTGGTCTTCAACGACCTGGACGCGGCGACCGGTGTGTTTCATCCCGTGGTGCTGAACGTGGAGACCGGCGCCAAGCGGGACGTGCCGGCGCCGGTGGGAATCGGCGCGGTGGCGGCGGACGGGCGCTGGGCGCTGGGATTGGACTACGCGCGCCTGCACGCGCAGCGGCCGGTGGTGGGGTACGCCGGCGCGCGTGACCGCACGGCGGGCGTGCTCTGCCCGGACGACGACGGCGTGTGGCGGATCGACCTCCACACCGGCGCGACGGACCTGGTGCTGTCGCACGCGGCGGCGCTGGGGCTCGTCCCGGCGCCGGCAATGGCGCACGAGCGGCCGGTCTTCTTCAACCACACGCTGTACAACCCGTCGGGCGGGCGGTTCCTGGTCTTCCTGCGGTACTTCCGGCAAGGTGAGCTCGACTCGGCGGTGTATACCGCGGATGCGGACGGCTCGAACGCGCGGTGCATCGTGCCGTGGGGCAACAAGCCGTCGCACTTCGACTGGTTCAGCGACTCAGAGGTGATGGTCACGGTCAGCCACCCGAACGGTGACCGGCGATACCTGCTGATCCGTGACGAAGCTGGCCAGGGCTGGGAGACGGCGCGTGTGTTGGGCAACCCTGAGGCGGGCGTACTTTCAACCGAGGGGCATCCGACGTTCTCCCCGGACCGGCGCTGCTTCGTGTTTGACGCGCCGGCGGACGTCGACGGGACTCGGCCGCTGCGACTGTTCGACATGAAAGCGGGCGAGGAGCGCGTGCTCGACTGGTTCTATGCGGCGGCGCAGTTCAAGGGCGACATCCGGTGCGACCTGCACCCGCGCTGGAACCGTTCGGGCACACTGGCGAGTGTGGATTCGGTCCACGCCGGGGACCGGCAGGTGTACGTCGTCCCAGCGCCCTAGCGCTTCGACGAAGGCATCGTCATCCGGCACGTGCGGCGCACGTCCAGGCTCAGCACGTCTGGTGCGGGCGCAGCAGCTTCGTTCGTGGTGAGCCCGTCAGCCCGTCGAACCATGCCCTTCGACAGGCTCAGGGCGAACGGTAGCTTGGTTAGGCGTGCTTAGAGGTCCCGGCGGCTGAACCGCCAGACCGCTGCGCCGAGCGCCGCTGCTAAGTAGGCCATGGCGTAGACGCCCATCCAGATGCTGGGCGGGTGGAGCACCATGAACGGGCCGATCATGGTGCGGATGCCCAAAGCGATCAGCGGGTTGGGAGGCTGCACGGCGTACGACGCCATCTTCCAGAGCGCGTCCGCGGGCAGCACTAGGCTGCCAACAATGCCAATCCGCACCATGGCTTCGCTCTCCAGCTCGCGCCCCACCTGCTCCAGGAGGCCGGTGACGTTGGTAACCGAGTACAGGATGAACATCACGATCCCCGCGGTGATCGCCGGCCACAAGACGCTGCCCAGCAGCGTGACGGCGTGGAGCAGCGACATCTTGGCAATCAGCAGCAGGATCCCCTCGAGCAGGCGGTCCGGCCAGAAGCCGGCGCGCCAATAGACGATGGCCGCCGTCGCCAGCGAGGTGGTCGCCACGTAGACCGCCAGCATGGCGGCGCCGCCTAGCCACTTGCCCACCACCACCTGCCAGCGCGCCAGCGGCTTAGAGAGGATGGCGTATAGCGTGCCCTGGTCCACCTCCTGCGCGATGGTTCCGGAGGCCATGAAGATGGCCAGCAGGGAGGCGATGTTGGAGACGGCGAAGAGCCCTGCTACGAACAGCTGCCCCATGGCCAGGATGGTGGTGTCTATCCCCACTTGCGCAGCCTGGCGCTGGATGCCGGCCGTGCCCGTGTCCTCGGCCATCTCGCGCACGGCCGCACCCACGCCCCAGCCGTAGAGCACCAAGAAGACGATCGTCATCGCGATGGCCCCGTACAGCGCCTTGCGCCGCACCGCCTCGCGGAAGGTGAGCCTAGCTATGCGGAGCGTGTTCATACCTCTCTGGTCTCCACGGACTCGATGAACAGGTCCTCTAGCGTCGCCTGGTGCGGCACCAGCGCGAGCAGCCGGGCGCCGTCGCGCACGATCAGGTCGGCCATCGCCGCCGCGTCACGCTCGTCCTGGCAGACGTAGCGCAGCGTCCGGGCGCCTGCGCCGTCAGGATCGCTCGACGGTGTGGTAGGCCCACCGGAGCGCGTCACGCGCGGCCAGCGCTCCTCCAGCTGTGCCAGCAGCGCCGCGGAGGCGCCTTCCACGCGCACCTCCACTTCCACCACCCCCGCCACCAGCTCCCCTATCGCACCCTGGCGCACCACGCGGCCGCGGTCGATGATGGCGACGCGGTCGCAGACCATCTCCACCTCTGAGAGCAGGTGCGAGTTGAGGAAGACCGCTACGCCGCGGGCGCGCAGGGTACGAATCAGGTCGCGCACGTCACGCCGGCCGATGGGATCGAGCGCAGACGTGGGCTCGTCAAGGATGACCAGCTTGGGGTCGGCGATCAGCGCCTGCCCGATCCCAATGCGCTGCAGCATGCCTTTGGAGAAGGTGCGCAGCGAATCGTGCGCGCGCTCCCAACCCCACCAGCGTGAGCGCCTCGGCGATGCGCCGCGGCCGCTCGCGCTTGGGCACACCGTAGAGCGAGGCGTGGAGCTCCAGGAACTCCTCGGCGCGCAGCCACTCATGGAAGCGGAACTGCTCGGGCAGGAAGCCCAGCCAGCGCCGCGCCGCCGTGTCCCCGAGCGGCCTGCCGAAGAGGGTGCCGTGGCCGCCGGAGGGGCGCGCCAGGCCCACCAGCATCTTGACCGTGGTGGACTTGCCGGCACCGTTGGGGCCCAGGAAACCGAACACCTCTCCCGGTGGCACCTGGATGGAGAGATTGGCCACGGCGACGCGCTGGCCGTACTCCTTGCGCAGCCCCACCGTCTCTACCGCGAGCTCTGTAGTGGCCATGCTGCTTCTTCCGGCCATGGGTCTAGCGGGACGTGGCGCGGTCGGGCAGCCGCACGAACCTGACGTCGCGGAGTACGGGGTTGCTGTAGCCGAAGGCCACGATGTTCCCGGTCTGGTCCCGATGGAAACGCATGGTGATCCGGCTGGCCTGGAAGGTATCTGGAGCGACGGGCCTGAACTCCAGGGCCACGGCCGGCGCGTGCGCCAGACGCACCACCAGGCCGCCTTCCCGGGTCGTTACCTGGAACACCGTGCCGATCTCGTCACTTTCGTACCGGCCGGCGAGGGCTTCCAGGTTGGCCGGTGTGGGGGCATACGGCTGGGCGCGCCTATAGGTCGTCACTTCGCCCTCCATGGTCCTTAGCTCAAGCTGGTCGTGTGTCGGGAAATGCACTTCGAACTCTGCGTCGGACATGAACTCCAGGCTGGCGCTCGCGGCGCGGAAACGGTCGCTGGCCAATGGGATGAGTGCGGGCCCGGCGGCGATGCGCAGCCTGGCCCCTTCGACGACCAGGCGCAGCGGCTCGCCGGTGCGCTCGGCGAAGAACAGTCCCGCCATACCGTTCAGGTCAGGTCCCGGTGCGCCCGCGGTGGCCGGGGCCGGCGCGGCGGCTGCGCCGCTGCCGCCGGCTACGCCGGTGGCGGGCACGAACACGTCGAAGATGCGGCGCGCGAAGGCCGTCGTCTCGGCCATGTCGCCGGCATTGCACAGGATGGCGGCGGAAAGGCCCTGCTCCGGGAAGCGGACGAGCATCGAGTTGTAGGCGTTTGCGCTTCCGGAGTGCCAGAGCACCCTGCTGGCGCGGTTGGTGTCCAGGAACAGGCCGCGGCCGTAGCCGAGCTCTCTGCCGTTGTTCAGGCGGGCGGGTTCCTGGATCTTTGCGGTGACGAACGCGCCGAGGCGGCCGCTGGTCAGCGCGTCGTTCCAGATGAGGAGGTCGCTTGCGGTGCTGAGCAGGCCACCGCCTCCGCCGCGATCGTCGTCGAGCAGCATGTCCAGCCGCCAGCGGCCGTTCTGCCGCTCGTACGCCAGGGCGCGATGCTTCACGACCTCGCGCAGATCGTGCTGGTAGGTGGTGCGCTGCATGCCCAGCGGCTCGAACAGGCGCTGGCGCGTGAAGTCGCCGAACGACATGCCGCTGGTGCGCGCGACGATCTCCTTGAGCAAGACGAAGCCGCTGTTGGAGTACGACCATTCCTGGCCGGGGGCGAAGTTGAGCCCGCGCTGGCGCAGGGTGAGGGTCAAGGCGTCGGCGCTGGTGGCTGAAAGCGGCAGGATGCCGGTCCAGTCCCGGACGCCGCCGGTGTGGGTGAGCAGGTGGTCCAGCGTGACGGTATGGCCGGTATCAGGCAACTCAGGAACGTAGGTGCGGACGTCCTCGGCAGGAGAGAGCTGGCCCTCCTCGACGAGGAGGAGGACCGCCGCGGCGACGAACTGCTTCTGCACCGATCCGATGTCAAAGACAGTGTCCGGGGTAATAGGAACGTCGCGCTCGAGGTCGGCCAATCCGTACGCGCGGTTCACGAGCAGCTGGCCGTGGTGCGAGACGGCGACGGCGCAGCCGGGGGTGGCCGGCGTAACCCAGCTGAAGATCTTGTCGACATCGGTGGTCGTGTCCTGCGCGTGAGCGGGATGCGCGTGAGCGGGATGCGCGTGAGCGGGCGCGGCGGCAAGCAGAGCGGCGAAGGCAACTGACAGGATGGTTTTCATTGGCTCTCTAATGGATTTCGGTGTCCAGGCCGGGCGCCAGACCCTTGCTACTCTCCATGACGGCACGCGTCGTAGGGGCTGACGTTTCGGCCTGCGCACATACATTGCAGTGTTATCCATTGTTCCGCAATGTATGTGGTGCATAGGCTGGCACCACGGGTATGGGCAGTGTGACGGAAGACGGTCCGCTTAGCTGCTTGCACCGGTGAGCGCCGCCAAAGCGTCGCGGGGGAGCTGGTGCCTCCCCTGCGGGTTCAACCACACAGTCCGGACCTCCTGTGCGCTGCCGGTGACCAATACCCCGCTGAGGCGCGCGAAGTACGCCAAGTAGTCTCGCGCATCCTTGTAGCCGCGGCGGGTGAACGCGGCCTCCTCCTTGCGATCCGCCAGCTGCTGCAGATGCTTCGCGGCGGCCGCCACATCGTCGCTCGCCAGGGACGCGCCGTGTGGCACTACCACCGCCAGCACGTTGGGCACACCCGCGGGCAGCTGCCGCGGCTTGGCCAGCAGCACTGCCTGGAGGCGGGGCGCCGCCTCCCCGTCCCAGGGACGCAGGCGAGTTACCTCCACGTTGAAGCGCTGATGCTCGCGGAAGGTGACGGAGAGGTCCGGGCCGCGCCGGCCACTCCCGTAGGCTTCGAACTGGACCACAAACCGGCGGTCGACCGAGAGCAGCGACGCCACGAGCAGCTCGGCGCGCACGTCCAGCAGCGCGTCGTCGCCGGCAGCCGAGCGCAGCTTCTTGCGCACTTTGTCTCGGTTAGCGTCGAGCAGCTCCTCGAATCGGCGCCGCCATTGGACCCAGTCCGCCAGGTCCTCCCACAGTGCGCGACCGCATGCCGAGTCCACGCCTTCTAGTAGGTGTGCCAGCAGTGACGCCCGTGTCTTTGGCATGGGGCACACGCCTTGCAAGACGAGCGGCGGTGGCACGGGGCGACACCACAAGAGGCAGCACGAGCAGGCGACCGGCAACGGGTAGGCTCCGAGGCCGGCTGACCGCTCGTACCCACAGACTTTCACTTCCATGGCTGCCGAGGCTGATTGCGGGTCTGGGCGCGCTGTGGTTGCCGCTGGCCCTGCCACCAGTGGCGCACGCCCAGGTGCCCGTGTTTCCCTGCCCGAGTCCGGCGTGCGCCATCGTGGAGGGTCCGGCGGTCCGGCCAGCGGGGGTCGAGGTCGAGCTCGTAGCGGCCGCTACGCTGGCGGGCGTGCCGCTTCCCGCCCGGTCGCGGCTGGCGGTGTTGGGCGGCCCACCGGGCCGATCGTTCGTCCTGCCGCTGGACATCACCGGTAGGGTGGACGCTCCGCCCGGAGCGACTGTGCTGGTGAACGGTGGTCCACTGCCGCAGGGGCTGGTGCTGGTGATCCCGGGGTCCGGTGCGAGCGTCACCGTTGGGCCGGGCGCGAACCCGGGGAGAGTCCGCTTCCGTGGACCAGACACGCCGCTGGCCGTTCCCGCACCCCCGCCGGCACTGCTTCCGAGGACCGGCTCCCAGGGAAGCTACTCCGTTATTGCGCTGGGGGTCGTACTCGCGTGCGCTGGTGGATTGGTTGTGAGGCTCCCAATCAGGCCCCGTGTTCCTCGAACACGCGCCGGGCGATGCTGACGGCCGTGGCCGCCGTCGGCCAGCCCGCATAGAATGCGAGGTGCGTGATCAGCTCCACCAGCTCGTCGCGGGTGACGCCGTTCTCCAGGGCTCTCTTCAGATGAAAGGGGAGCTCGTTGGTGCGGTAGAGGGCGACGAGGGTGGCCACGGTGATCAGGCTGCGGTCGCGCTTGGAGAGGCCGGGCCGCTCCCACACGTCCCCAAACAGGACGGCATCGGTGTACGCCTGGAGCGCCGGGCCACATCGGCAAGTGGCTCGCGTGCAGGGGTGGGTTCATCTGTCATGGCTCAGCTCCTTGTTGCTGTTGCGGCCGAACCACGCGACCTGCTGTCACGGGGCGAGCTCGGCGCGTACTGGACCGGTCTCAAGAGCGCTTAGGCGGTCAAAGCCAGTCACGACAGTGCCGATCGGGAAGACCTGGTTGTCGAACGATGCGTCCCGCCGCGCTGCGTTGTAGAAGAGTCCGAGGTTGCCCCACGGGACGAAGTAGATGAGGTCCCCGTTGGCGGGTGCGCGGCCGGTGGAGCCCTGGGTGGTCAGTCTGCGCGGAAGGTCGCCGATCTTCTCCATGGCGTTGAAGTCCCTGAAGTCCAGCGTCAGCGGCAGGAGCGACACGAAGTCGCGGCTGGTGGGGTTGTCGGCGATGCGGACGACGATCTCGGCGTCGCCGGCGGTG
>CADCTC010000284.1 GCA_902805635.1 uncultured Chloroflexota bacterium | reverse complement strand
ACCACTCCCACTCCGGGTGGGCGCAGCGTAAAATACCCCGAGAAAACGACGCCCATCATGGCCCTCAAGCCCGCCGACTTCTCCGAGGACGCGACAGGCGCCGTGTGGCAGGTGCCCCAGCACAGCGCACGCGACTGGCCCCGCAGCCTGAAACCGGCCGGGCGCTGGTGGAGCGCACTGGACCCAACCGGTTCACCCTGCACCAGGTACATAATGGACTAGTGGAGATGAGGAACGCCCCTTGCCCAACGGCGCCCACCGGCGGACACCCGGCCGTCACGAAGAGAGGCGCGTTACGCTCCGTGATGCGCTGCCTCCGGAGCGTTGAGGCAGCCGTGGTGACGCGCTGAGGCGCAGTCGTGACCGATCCGGAGCCCGTAATCGAGACGCGCACGAACCGGAATTGGTTGAGGAGCTACGGCATCCTCCAGTCGGAGACATTGCCCGGCGCCAGCCAGTCGCTCGCCGACGCCCGCGAAAACGTGGCCGCCTACGTGCTGCTGGCGAAGGGGCGGCGGCGGCCGCTCCTGATGGACATGCGGTCGGTGAGTGGAGCGCTCGACCGCGAAGCGCGCCAGTACTACGCTGGTGCGCAGTACGCCGCCGTGGTGAGCGCGACCGCCCTGCTCGTCCGCTCGCCCGTGGGCCGCTTGATCGGCTCGTTTGTCCTTCGTCTGACCCGGCCACTGTCCCCGATCCGCAGTTTCACCAGCGAGTCGGAGGCGCTCGCCTGGCTTAAGGGCTTCCTGGAGTGACGGAGCAGCCGCCGGCGGCGGATGACCCACGCGTCGAGCACATCCTCGACCTCATCACGCGGCTGTCGGCGGGCGAGCGCGAGGTGGAAGGCGCGCCGTCGGGGCGCGGCGATGCGCTCGACGCGATCATCGTCGGCCTGGACATGCTCGGCCAGGAGCTCGACGCCGCCCTTGAGGCGTCGGAGCGTCACGTCATCGAGTTGGAGGAGCGCGTGCGGGAGCGGACGCGCGAGATCCAGGCCGCCAAGCGTGAGGCGGAAGCCGCCCGCGAGGCGGCGGAGGCGGCCTCGCGGGCCAAGAGCGCCTTCCTGGCCAACATGAGCCACGAAATCCGCACCCCGATGAACGCCATCCTCGGGATGGCCGAGCTGCTGACCGAGACGCCCCTGACGCCGGAGCAGCGGGAATACGTCGCCATATTCCGCCGTGCCGGCGACAGCCTGCTCGCCCTCATTAACGACATCCTTGACCTGGCTAAGGTGGAGGCCGGACAGCTCGAGCTGGAGGCGGCCGGCTTTGACCCGGGAGCGTTGGCGGAAGACGTGGCCGAGGTGATGGCCGCCGAAGCTCACGCGGGTGGGCTGGAGCTGGCTTGCGAGGTCGCGCCAGACGTCCCGGCCGCCGTCCGCAGCGATCCACTGCGCCTGCGCCAGGTGCTGTTGAATCTCCTGAGCAATGCCATCAAGTTCACGGAACACGGCGAGGTGACGCTGCGTGTCGAGCGCGTTGACGGACGGCACGGCCGCCCGCAGGGTTGCGAGGACGGTTCGGTTGCGACCAAGAGCGATCACAGGGCCTGGCTCGCCTACTCCGTTCGCGACACCGGCATTGGAGTCGATCCGGGCAAGCTGGCGTCGATCTTCGACGCCTTCACGCAGGCGGACGTCTCCACGGCGCGGCGCTACGGCGGCACCGGATTGGGGTTGACCATCGTGAAGCGCATCACGGAGCTGCTGGGCGGGACCGTCAGCGCCGAGAGCACACCCGGCCACGGTTCGCTCTTCACCGTCACGCTCCCGGTGGAGGCGCCGGCTGCCGAGGTCGCGCCGCCAGAGCCGGTCGATCTGGCGGGGGCGCGAGCGCTGGTGGTGGACGACAACGTCACCAACCGTGTCATCGTCGCCCGCCTGCTGGCGACGCACGGGGCCACGGTAGAGGAGGCGGACAGCGGCATGGCCGCGCTGGCGGCCCTCCGCGCCTCCTCGGGCGCCAGGGCTCCGTATGACCTGGTGCTGCTCGACCGGGGGATGCCCGACCTGGACGGCTTTGAGGTGGTGGTGCACGCGCGGGCGGAGGCGGGCGGAGGTGACGCGGCGGTCGCCCACACCATCCTGATGCTTACCTCGGATGAGTGGGCGGGAGACGCCGCCCGAGCGCGGGCGCTGGGCTTCGCCGGCTACCTGGTCAAGCCCGTCAAGCGGGCCGCCCTCTTGGCGGCCGCCGCCGGCGCACTGGGCAGGCCCCTGCGTGCCAGCGCGCGCGCCCCTGGGCTTCCCCTGCCGAGCGTGGGGACAAACCCGCCGCAGCCGCTGCGCCTGCTCCTGGCAGACGACTCGGCGGACAACCGCCGGCTCGTCCAGCTCTACCTCAGCCAGCTACCGTATCTGCTGGAGACCGTCGAAGACGGTGCGGCGGCCCTCAAGGCGGTACAGGAGGGTGAGTACGACCTGGTGCTGATGGACGTGCACATGCCCGGCATGGACGGGCTCACGAGCACGCGTGCGATCCGCGCCTGGGAGCAAGCCCGGGGTCGGCCGCGCACGCCGGTGGTGGCGATCACGGCCAGCGCCATGCAGGAGGACGTGCAGCGCGCTCTGGCCGCCGACTGCGATGCGCACCTGGCCAAGCCGGTCAGCAAGACGGCCTTGCTCGAGACGATTGGTCGCCTCGCTGCCAGGCGGGGGCGCCCACCAGGGCCTGAGCGCCGCCGGCCGCCCGGGCCGCGAATTCGAGCAGGGCGACAGACCAGGACGATAGGCGGGGCAAGGGGGGAGGGCCCCAAAGCATCTCCCGGCGCACCCCCACCACCCAGTTCGGGTGGCGCGGGCCCGGCGCCGCCGTCCGCCGGGCCAGTCGTCGTCCACGTTGACCCCGAGCTCGCCGCTGTCGTCAACCGATTCATAGCGAGTCGGTGGGCGGACACGCGAGACATCCCGGCGCTGCTGGCGGACGGGGACTACGACGCGATCTGGACGAGGGGGCACCAGTTGAAAGGCAACGGTACCGCCTTCGGGTTTGGGTTCCTCAGCGAACTGGGAGTGCAGCTGGGGGCGGCGGCGCGGTCCCGTGACCCCGACGCCGTGCGGCGCTGCGTCTCCTCCCTAGAGGATTACCTGGCGAGGCTGCACGTGCGACTCGAGGAGCGTGGAGCCGGGGGCCATGTCTAATCGAAGGCTGCAGGCGTGACCGCACCTGTCGCTGGCGGCTATGCTCTAGAAGGCGATCGGTCCGTGAGACCGTGGGCCACGCGTACCACAGGTTGCACAGCACCCGATGTCCTGGCAAAAGTACCTCTTATTGCCCCAGCTGATCTGGCACGGCCTCCACGCTCCCCGGAGCGAAGCGGTCGTCTGGGACCGCTACTGGGGAGCCATCCGCAAAACCGGAGAGGACGGTGACGTGCTGTGGGACGCGGGGTGCAGCGCGGAGATGCGCCACGCCCTGCACTGGCTCGTGAGCTCCGGCGATGCCACGCTGCCGGTGATCGACATCGGGTGCGGTAACGGGCGGCGGACGCGCATGTTGGCCTCGTACTTTCCCCGCGCGATTGGGATCGACGTGTCGTCTCGGGCCGTAGCGCGGGCGCGGGAAGAGACGGGGAACGCCGCCAACGTGGCGTTCCGGGCGCTCGATGCCACCGCGCCCGGGGTTGGTCGCCAGCTCGCGGCGGAACTCGGGGATGCCAACATTTATATTCGCGGCGTCCTCCACGTCCTCGATCACAGCCGCCGTCTGTCCTTGCTTCATAATGCGCGGCAGCTCCTCGGCCAACGGGGCATCCTCTACTACCTGGAGACGAACTTCCAAGGAGGAGTCCTCGATTACCTGGAACGCCTTGGCGCTCAGGCGCGGGTGATCCCAAACCCCCTCCGGCGGTGCATCGAGTTCGGCCTGCCTCGGCCCCACCGCTTCGGTGCCCGCCAGCACCGAATGTACTTCCCGGAACGCGATTGGGAGACGGTGACCAGCGGTGCCGCCGAAGTGCACACCGTGCCGACGCGCACAGCGCACCGCCCGGAGTCCATCGCCGGCTTCTTCGCGGTCGCCCGGCCTCGACCGCAGCTGCCCCAACGCGCGGCGTAGCATCAGGCGCACATCTGGGCGCGCACGGCGCCGTGCGCGCCGACCCTCACAGCGGTAGTCATGCTGTTCTGTTGGCGGAGCGTGGCCCCTGCTACGGCCGCTGGGCCCGCCGTACCCAGGGCTGTGCCGCTCGATTGGTGCCCCAGAACGCCTTGGCCAGAGTCGCTGGACCGCGGGGCAGGCGGTGAAGCGCGCTATATACTCCTTCACAGGTAGCTGATAACCTTTGCGCCTACCCGGTGGGAGCGGCGGTGAGCCGTGGCCGAGCCAGTAATCACCACGTCCACCACGCGACATTGGCTTCGGGACGATGGGTTTCTCCAGTCCCAGGCACTAGACGGTGCCGGCCAGTCGCTGGCCGACGCGCGTGAGAGCGTGGCCGCCTATGCGTCGCTCTGTGGCGGGCAACGCCGCCCGCTCCTGGTGGACCTGCGGGCGGCGGGGGGGCCGATGGACCGCGCGGCGCGCGAGTACTATGCCGGCACCGAACTCGCGGCCGTGGTGAGCGCGGCCGCGCTGCTCGTCAGTTCGCCGGTGGGCCGTGTGATCGGCACATTCTTCCTGCGCATCGCTCAGCCGGCGACGCCGATCCGACTGTTTACGGACGAGCAAGAGGCGCTGGACTGGCTTGAGCGGTTCCGAGAGTGAGCGAGCGGCTGACAAGCCTGGTGATCCGGTTATGCTCCAACACGCAGCGGAGGCTGCAGAGCGCCTCAGCCTCACTCCGCAGTTTCGCGCGGCGCTTCACAGCAGCGACGAACGCCCCGCTTCTCAGCGGGGCGTTCCGCTGTCACGCGGCTGCGACGGGACTGCGGACGGCGGGTGTGGTGGAGAAACGGAGTCGCCGATTGACCGTTTTGTCCAGTAATTACGCCACCATCCCGGTCGGTGCACACGGCCGGGGCATGAGCACACCAGGGAGAGCGCAATGGAGCGCGGGGGGCCGCAGGAGACGCCCGGAGTGCGCGAGCTGCTGACCGGACTGGAGGAGGCGCTGCTGGAGCGGCAGGCGTTGCTCCGCGGGCCG
>CADCTC010000283.1 GCA_902805635.1 uncultured Chloroflexota bacterium | reverse complement strand
CAAGGGCGCGGCCAACCAGGTCGCCGGCAACGTCAAAGCCGCCGCCGGCAAGGTAGTAGGCAACGACCGCCTGCACGCTGAGGGCGAGGCTCAGGACGCCAAGGGGGCAGCGCAGCGCCTCGGCTAGTTCCTGCCGGACACAACGCTCGCTACACTGCCCCGGTCATTCCGACCGGGGCAGTGTTTGTGTTGCGATGTTCTCAAATCGCCCTCGGCCGGCCGGTTCGCCGGAGCCCTTCTCCCCGCGACGCGTAAGCCGGGATCGGTGTCCTTCCTCAGATCGATGACGCGCTTCGTGCCTCGCCCGAGGATTCCCCGAATGCCGTGGCAGCGGCCAGCGGCGGTGCGGCTGCCGGCGGACCTGCCGGTGCGCGATGGGCTGCGCGTGGACTGGCATTGCCATTCGCGCTGGTCGGACGGCCAGGGTACGCCTCCCGAGCTCATCGAGCGTGCGGAGTCCATGGGGGTGACGCTGGGGATCAGCGATCACGGCATGAGTGACAACCCGCGCCTGCGCACCCCTGACCAGGTGGCATCGTACCTGGCTGAGCTCTCCCGTTATCCCGTGCGGCGTGGGATCGAGCTGAGCATCGGCGAGCCGCTGGAGATGGGCAACGTGGCGGAGCAGGAGCAATGCCGGTTCGACTATGCTATCGCCAGCCTGCACGCCGTTTCTTTACCCGAAGGTACGGTCTACACCAGCCGCTACCTCAACTGGCGCGCAGGGCTCTACCCGTCTTACCGTCCGTCGCCCAAACGCTACGACCGGCGTGGGTACTTTGAGGCAGTGCTGGACGGCCTTGAGCTGACGGCAAGCCGCTGGCCCGTACGCATCCTGGGCCACTTCTGTCTCCTGCCGGAGCTGGCCACCAAACACGCAGGGTTCCGGCTGGACGAGGATCCCAATCCTGACGCCGAAGCGACCGAGTGGCTAGACGCCATCATCCAGCTATGCCTGCGGCGTGGCATCGCCGTCGAGCTGAACAGCAAGAGCCGCGCGCCGCACATGTCGTTCATCAAGCGCGCCGTGGAGGTGGGCGCACGCTTCTCGTGTGGCAGCGACGCGCACCAGCGCCACCGCGCGGGAGACCTCTCCTACGGACTCAAGCTCGCCGCACAGCTTGGTATCCCTGCCGATCGTTTCCTGGCCGTGTCGGACGTGCTCACCGCCAGTGCAACCTGAGCAGCACTGTGGTCCCAGCCGCCGGAGCGTGTACGCTGGTGTACAGCAGAACTCAAGGAGACCGCGCATGGCCGCCGCGACTGATCCAAGTAGCCCCCTCATCCTCTCCGGAGGGAACGAGGTGCGCACCACGCGCTATTCGGACGTGTGCGGGGGCACCGATGAGCTGAAGCGGCTGCTCGTCGAGGAGCCCAGCGCTGCCGATACCGACGAGGGCCGCGCTGCGCTGTGCCACCTTGTAGACGATGGCATCTACATGCTGGCGCGCATGGAGGTGCGGCTGCGCGAGTATCAGGCGTTTCGCGATGTCCTGGTTCAGGCCGCGGAGCAGCTCCAGCGCGTCGAAGAGCCACGACTGGCCGATGCACACGCCGAAGCCGAGCAGCTGCGCGCGCTCCTGGACAGTGGACGGTCACAGGCCGTCGCAGACGTGATTCAGCGCGCCGAAGAGATCCGCCAGGTCGCCAACGACATGGAAGGCGCGCTGCGCCGTCACAAGGAAGCCGCTATAGAGGTGGGCCGCGCCTATCTCCAGCTCAGGGGTGCACGCGGTTGGGACGACGGCAGCGCGTCGGCCCGCGCGTCCTCTTCTGGCACAGGAAGCACCAGTACCGCTGGTGGCACGGAAGTGAGCAACGAGCGAGGCGATGCTGGCAGCACCGAGGCATTGCCGCCCTGGATTCCCGAAGCTTGGCTGCCCCCTGCGCCGCATAGAGCCATGATCGTCGACTGGCTGAAACGCGGCCGTGCGGCCCTGCTCTCGGACCAGGAAGCCGCGCGCTATCCGGAGGGGCCGCAGGGGCGCGAGCCGTTGGTCCAGTTCGAGGACGGGGGCGTGATGCCGCTACGTGTAGTCCGCTGGAGTGAGGAGGTGCGCAACTTTCACCCATTGGGCAGCACGCCGCACCCGCGCGGCCGGCACTATCGCAAGCGCGAGGCGGGACTCAATGGTCCGGTCGCGGCTGACTAGCGTCCAAAGCACAGCCTACGCGCCGCCGCCCGCATGTCCGCCGGCAGCGGCGCGCGTAGCTCCAGCGCTGCGCCGCTGCCGGGATGCCGAAGCCGCACGCGCCACGCGTGCAGCGCCTGTCGCGCTATGCCGCCGCCGACCGGCCCGCCGTAGAGGTCGTCCCCCAGCAGCGGATTGCCGATGGCCGCCATGTGCGCACGCAGCTGGTGCGTGCGCCCTGTGTGCAGCCGCGCCGCGATCAGCGCCCCGTGTGAGCCGTACTGGATCACTCGGTACGTGGTGCGGGCCTCCTGCCAGGCAACAGATTCGGCCTGTGGCAATTCACTGACATCCTGAGCGAAACGAAGGATCCGATTTCCCTCTATCACCACCACGCGTCGTGTGCGATGCGCCGGGTCCGCTCCGAGCACGTACGCCACCTCGCCCACGGCGGACGGATAGCCGCTCGCCAGGGCCAAATAGTCGCGCGTTAGCTGCCCCGCCGCGCGCAGCCGTGCCAGCGCCGCGGCCGCGCGAGCGTGGCGGGCGAACAGGAGCACGCCCGACGTGTCGCGATCCAGGCGGTGTACAAGGCGTACCGGCTCGGCAACACCCGCCTCGCCGGTTTGAAAGCGCGCTGCTACGGCATTGGCGGCCGTGCCCGACTGCTCCGCACGCGCCGGATGCGCCAATTGCCCCGCTGGCTTGTCAATCGCCAGCAGCCAGTCATCTTCGTACACCACGCGCAGGGGCCCAAACCGTGTCTCGTGCTCCGGCGCCACGCTGCTCGACTCCTCCGGATACCAGGCCTCCACCAGGTCGCCCGGATAGCAGTGCGTGTGAGGCGCGCTCGCCGGTTGGCCATTGATGGTGGCGCCCCCCACCCGCCAGATGCGCGACCGCTCCACCCGCGACAGGCCGAAACAGTGCTTTAGCACGCTACCCAGGCGCCACACCGGCTGCGCTCTGCCGCTAGAGCCGATGTCGGGGACCGTGGTGCGGAACTGTTGCATCGGTGGAGAGCCAAACGGGGATAAGAAAAGGCCCGGACCATTTCTGGTCCGGGCCAAGCGTACGGTGTGCAGTGCCGCGTCGGGCTATCGGGCGGGGTGCTACGCCGCGAGAGCCATTACTGAGTCGTGCGCCTCCGCTGCTTCGACCACCGCGCCGCTGCGGTGGCGCAGCTGAGTCGCGCCACTGGCGTCAACCTCCTGCGTCCACGCCGCGCGCGGCAAGTAGAGCATGCCACGCCACGCGAACCCGGAGTGGGTCAGGCGCGTCAGCGTCTCGGCTTCCGGCGTCAGCGGCGTCACGTAGCAGCGCTCGCCCAGCCAGCGCTCCAACCCGCGGAAGGCGCGCACCTTGCCGGCGCGGTCCTCGAAGGCCGCCACCAGACCGGCCGCGTCCTCGTCGTCGACCCACCACGAGCGCGCCGAGCGGGTCGCCGGCAAGATGCCGGCGCGGATCAGCTCGCGCAGCAGCTCATAGCCGCGGCCCAGCCAGAGCCGGCGCGACAGGTCGCGCACGCTCCAGTAACGCCGCCGCGCGCGGCGGTCGGCGGCTACAGCACGGCGGCTCGCCACCGCTAAGCGCTCCGCCTCGGCCCCGCGCTCCACGGCGTGCACAGCATCGAAGCCGGTCAGCACCGGCTGCACCAGCGCGGCAGATGCCGGCGCTGCATACGAATCCATAGGATGAGCGATGGCCACAGGGTGGTTCCTCCAGAGACGCGCCGGGGGCCGGACGACCCCCGCCAACGACACGCGTCCGTCTCTGAAGTATATCGCACCTTCTATATTATGTGAAACGTCGAACCACCTGTCTGCAACTCGTCAATGTGCCGTCCGTTGACACATGCGCCGGGCCGTGAGAACGGATGTTCGGGCAGCCGGCCGGGGGAGGGAAGGTGGAACGCGGTGACTTCAGCCACCCCTTCACACTAGAACATATGTACTGTATGATGGCGACGGGCGATAGATGGTGACGGGGCAAGAGGCACAACCGGCGCTGCTGGTAGCGACGAAGAAGGGGTTGTTTATCGGCCGCAGTGATGCTGGCCGCCGGGAATGGCAGTTCACCGGCCCCCACTGCAGCGGCACTTGGGCGTTCTACGCCGTTGCGTTCGACCCGGCTACCCGGACGATCTACGGTGGTGGCGCCAGCAACTGGTACGGCCCGGCAGTCTGGCGCAGCGGCGATTTCGGCGAGACATGGGAGCACTCCAGCGTCGGGCTGTCGCTGGACCAGGGGCAGCTACCAGTTGAGCAGGTATGGCGCATTCTGCCGGCTGGCGAGGCGCTGTACGCCGGTACCGATCCGGCCGGGCTTTTCCGCAGCGACGACGGCGGCCGCAACTGGACCGAGCTACCAGGTCTCCGCGCGCATTCCACCAGTGCGCGGTGGCACACCACCAACGGGGGTACTCCATTGCACGCGATCCTGCCGCGGGATCACGACTCCTTGCACAGCACGGGCAGCACAGGCAATGCCTGGTTGTTCACGGCCATCTCCGCCGGCGGCGTGTACCGTACCGCCGACGGCGGCCACACCTGGGAACCCTGCACCGAGGCCCAGGACACCTGCGTCCACGGCCTCGCCGGGTCTTTCGATGGGGGCGGCCCGCTGTACCAGCAGAACCACGCAGGCGTCTTTCGGTCCGACGATGCCGGCGCCTCCTGGACCGACATCTCTGCCGGTTTGCCGTCACGCTTCGGCTTCCCACTCGCCGTCCATCGGCGTGACGCCCGCATTGTGTACGCGGCTCCCCTGGCTGGCGCTCGCGAGGGCGATCGCCACATGCCGGAGAGCGGGGTCGCCATCTGGCGGACTCGCGACGGGGGCGAATCATGGCAGTCGCTCTCTAACGGCCTGCCGGTAGGCCGTACCTACATCACGGTCCTTCGCGCCGCACTTGCCGTAGACGGGATGGAGCCTGCCGGCGTCTTCTTCGGCACGCCTACGGGTCAGCTCTTCGGCAGCGCCGATGAAGGCGACACGTGGTTCGAGGTGGCCCGTGGCCTGCCGCCAATCTACTCCCTTGCCTGTGCTGCTTGAACCGTCGCTGGACCTCGCCCTCCCTCGTCCCCGCACTCCACCCACTCCGTGGAACGCCACGGAGCCTCGAACATTTGGATGGCTCGATGCCGTCCTAGCAGGAAGTAAGAAAGGAACTGCATCCTAATGGGCCAGCGTGTCATGGTCTTAATCGGTACCCGCAAGGGCACCTTCATCGCCGAGAGTACGGCAGCGCGTAAGGAATGGAGCGTGCGCGGCCCGATGGCCGGCAGTCTGTTCGAGTTCGACGGGACCAAATATCCGGTCAACCTGGTCACGATGGACGTCAACTTCGATCCCGCGACGCAAACGCTCTACAGCGCCACAGCCGGCTCCGGCGGCAATGGTCTGTACGAGAGCCAGCACTCCACGGCCATTCGGCGCTCCACCGACTTCGGCGAGACCTGGATCGAGTCGTCAGAGGGTCTCACCTACGGCGAGGGCGGGCCGGAGCTCTCCAAGGTATGGAATGTCCAGCCCACGCCTCACGGTGTGCTCTACGCCGGGGTGGAGCCCGCCGGCCTGTTCAAGTCCACCGATGGCGGCGCCACCTGGCAGCACGTTGCAGGCCTTACCAACCATCCATCCCGCAAGGACTGGAATGGTGGCAACGGTGGCCTGTGCCTGCATTCGATCGTCGTACACCCCACTGATCCGCAGCGTCTCTGGGTCGGCACCTCCGCCGCCGGGGCCTTCTACTCCGCGGATGGCGGCGACTCGTGGGAGCCGATCAACACCAACGTGCGCAACTTCGACACGCCAGCCAAGGAGGGTGAGGTCAGCGGGTGCGTCCACAAGCTGCGCGGCGCGCTCAACGGCCAGGACCTGCTCTACCAGCAAAACCACTTCGGCGTCTATCGCACCACCGATGGCGGCAAGCAGTGGAAGGACGTCAGCGCCGGCCTCTCGTCGGATTTCGGCTTCGGCATGGTGGTGCACCCACACGACCACAAGTCCATCTATGTCATTCCAATGGGCGACTCACGCTACATGCCGGAAGGTAAGGCGGCGGTGTGGCGTTCGCGCGACGGCGGCGACAACTGGCAGCGCCTGGACAAGGGGCTGCCCCAATCCGGCGCCTTCATGGGCGTGCTGCGGGATGCGATGGCGAGCGACACGCTCGACGATGCCGGCATCTACTTCGGCACAAACACCGGTGAGGTCTTCGCCAGCGCGGACGGCGGCGATAGCTGGTCACTTGTCGCAGGCTATCTGCCGCCGGTGCTCGCCGTCGAAGCCGCGGTCGTAGATGCGTAATCCATAGCCTCCCTCATGCCAACACTCGTGCTCCCCAAGTCGCTGATCGAGCTCTTCCCCGACGCTCCGCGCCAGGTTGAGGTCACCGCTGCGAGCGTCGGAGAAGCGTTCGATCAACTGGACGAGCGCTGGCCCGGCATGCGTTCGCGTCTCTGCGACACGCCGTCCACGCTGCGCCGTCACATCACCGTATTCGTCGATTCCACTCAGTCGGACCTGGCGACACCGCTGGGCTCCGACGCCGAGGTGCGCATCATTCCGGCGCTGTCCGGCGGCTGATCGCGCTCTCGTCACGCCAGGCTCCTGGCGGTGTCGCCAAGCTGCGACACGGCCAGGCTGTGTCTTCGGCACGGATCTTGCTAGTACGTAAGTACCAGCAAGACAATGAAGTCGAGCGTCCCTCCCACCGTTGCATTCCCCGCCTGGCAGGTTCTGGTAACCGATCGCCGCACGCTGTGCGCCCAATGCCGTCGGGTCGTTGCTGAGGGAGAGCTGGTGGCACTCCACCCGGTCACCAATCTGCGTTTCCACCCGTCGTGCGCCGGCATCGCCTCCGGTGGTGACGTGGTTGCCCCCGTTCCATTCCGGGTGCAGCCTACCTCCAACGCTACGGCCTGACCCACCCGACTCCCGTTTCGGTGCGCTACCGTTAGTGCGGTAAGGAAGGGAGATCAGGCGTGGCGGAAGTCGTGTCCATCCATCGTGTGGCCGTAAAGAACGGCCCGGCTGAGCAGCTGTCTGAGGCGCGCATACGCGCTCAGCACGGTATCGAGGGTGACTGGCGCTCACGCGCCGGCAACAACCGGCAGCTGACGCTAATCGAAGAAGAGGCACTGCATGCCGCCGGCGGGGCGCTGGGCATCACCATCCCGCCCGGCGCAAGCCGCCGCCAAGTCATCGTGCGCGGCCTGCCACTCAATCCCACCGTCGGCACCACTCTGCACATGGGTGAGCTCGTGCTGGAGATTACCGGCCTGTGCGACCCATGCGACAACATGGAGCGCACCATCGCTCCGGGAGGTCGCGCCGCCCTCGGACAGCACGGCGGCGTGTGCGCGCGTGTCCTGCGCGGGGGCGTGCTGCGCGTGGGCGCCGCTGTGTCCGTTGCTGAAACGGCGGGTATCAGGTAGCTCTCACTGCGGGCCTGTTGCGCATAGCGCAACCCTATTGCGCGATTCTGGAACGCGTGCTACGATAGCCATCAACCGGCGCCGACGGAGAGGAGTAACTCCTGCGCGTGCAGCCTCAGAGAGCCCTCACCACGGTGAGAGAGGGCGCTGCAGCAGGAGTGAAGTCGCTTCCGAGCCGCCCGCCGAAAGCCGCCTTGGCGGTCTAGTCGTCCTGAGCTTGTCGAAGGACGATCGGACTGTGGAGGCAAGCGAGTAGACCGGGCCGGGATCGCTGCACGTTACCGCAGCGGAGGCATGTCAGTGCCTCACAGAGCGCCTGCCGGCGGTCGTACCCCGTATGGGGGAGGACCAATGGTGGGAAACAGGGTGGTACCGCGGGATTTCCAAGACTCCCGTCCCTATGGGGACAGGAGTCTTTTTTGTTTTCTGAGGAGAGAGGTTCATAGTCATGGTCACCATCGAGCGACCGCGCCAGGACACGGCGAGTCCTACCGCTCCGACGGCGCCCGCCGCGCTGCGGACGCGCCCCGCCTTCCCGGCGGACCCCAAGACCCGGTTCTTCCCTGCTCGCGCGCGCGACCCGAAGCAGGACGGGCGCGCCCTGTACGGCCAGCATGTCTCCGGCTCGCACCTCGTCGTCGAGTTCATGAAGCTCACCGGCGCCGACGTGATCTTCGGCATCCCCGGCGGCGCTAGCCTGCCGCTGAACGACGCCCTGACGCAAGGCCACATCGACGGCGCCTTCCGCTACGTGCTGACCGGCCACGAGCAGGGCGCCGCCTTCGAGGCCGAGGGCTACGCCGCCGCCAGCGGGCGCTGCGGCTGGTGTACCGGTACCTCCGGCCCCGGCGCCACCAACCTGATCACCGGCCTGGCGGACGCCTTTCGCGATAGCCGCCCCACCATCGCGCTGACCGGCAATACGGCCACCACCGCCGAGCCGGAGGCGTTCCAGGCAATTGACATCGTCGGCATCACTCACGGCAAGGCCACCAAAGCGTCCTTCCGCCCAGAGACAGCGGACGAGGTGCAGGAGCTGATCGTACGCGCGTACCACACCGCCATAACTGGCCGTCCCGGCGCGGTGCTCTTCGACCTACCGAAGAACGTGCAGGTGGGTACGGCGCTGATGCGGCCGTGGGAAGAGGTGATCGCCCAGTTCGACTGGTCGGTGCCCATGGCCGACGACGCGCAGCTGATCGCCGCGCTGCGCCTGCTGTGTGCCGCTGAGCGGCCGGTGCTGTACGTCGGCCAGGGCGTGCTGCTCTCTAACTCGTATGAAGAGCTGCGCGAGCTCTCCAGCCGCCTGGGCATCCCGGTGGCCACGACGGTGCACGCACTGGGCACCATGAGCGAGGAAGACCCGCTCAACCTGGGCATGCTGGGCATGCACGGCAAGATGGTGGCGAACATCGCTCCGTACCTGTCGGACGTGACCATGAACCTGGGCGCGCGCTTCGACGACCGCGTAGTGGGCGCCAAGCCCGACCAGTTCGCTCCGCACTCCAAGCTGATCCACCTGGACATCGACGCGCGCCAGCTCAACCGGGTGCGCAAGGTGGACCTGGCCATCCATTCCGACGTGCGCTACGCGCTGCACCGGATGAACGAGCTCCTGGACAGTCTGAACGAATCCGATCCGGAGATCCGCGAGCGTCTGGCACGCAACGGCGAGATCACCGCCGAGTGGCGCGAGCAGCTGGACGAGATCGACCGCCACATGCCCCTGCCGATGTACGAGGTGGGTGGCAACACCGCTATCTCGCACGAGTCGGTGTACGCCTCCATCGCTATGGCGCTGGCCGAGGCGGGCAAGAAGGACATCATCGCCACCTTTGACGTGGGCACCCACCAGATGAAGGGCGCGCAGTGGTTTCCCGTGTCCACGCCGCGCTCGTTCATCACCAGCGGCGGCATGGGCAGCATGGGCTGCTCGCTGCCTATGGCGGTGGGTGCGCACTTCGGCCGCCCGGACGCCGCGGTGATCGCCGTGGCCGGCGACGGTGGCTTCGTGATGTCCTCCCACGAGCTGGACACCATCGGTGCCTACAGGCTGCCGATCAAGGTAGTTGTCTTTGATGACGCCGCGCTGGGCATGGTCACCAACTGGCATGGCCTGTTCTTCGAAGGCCGCGATCTCACCTCCGACCGGCGCCGCGGCCGGAAGGTGAAATCGGTGGACGTGGCGAAGCTCAAGGACCAGCTGCGCAAGAAGCTGGATCAGGCCGACACCGCCGACCAGCTGGTGAACGCCCTGACCGACGCCACCGTGCAGCTGGCCGACGGCGAGTGGCCGCTCTTCGCCCAGACCGCCGCTGGCTACGGCATCCCGGCCGAGCGTGTGCGTTCCAAGACTGAGTTCAACAAGGCTATCCGGCGCGCGCTGGAGACCGATGGCCCCTACTTCATTCAGGTGATGCTGCCCAGCAAGAACCAGGTCTACCCGCTGATGGAGCCGGGCACCACCCCGCAGGACATGATCTGGCGTGAGATCATGCCCGGCAGCGGCGCCCGCATCTACGCGCGCGACCTGTTTGATTACGTCAAGCGGCGCTTGCGCTACGCCGATGACATGGTGGAGGCCGAGGACATCGACCCCACCACGCCGCCCGCCCTCGGTGGGTCCGATCAGCCGGGAGCCAACTGCGCCCCTAAGCGCGACATTGGCGGGTTCTAGCTGAGGCGTCCCGCACAACCCCACATCAGCCTGCTGCGCGAGTACGTCGGGCCGCACTGGCGGCGGCTCGCGCTGCTCGCCGCCCTGCTGGTGGTCACCACCGTCCTGCAGGTCATCAACCCGCAGCTGCTGCGGCTGTTCATCGATTCCGCACTGGCTCAGGCACGCGACGGCTCTCCGAGTGCTGCCGGAGATGGCGTCGCGGCGGGCGCGAGCGAAGACACGCTGCTCTACGCGGCGCTCGCATTCCTCGGGATCGGGCTGGCCAACCAGCTGCTCTCGGCCTACGCCACCTACGTCAGTAACGACGTCGGCTGGCGCGCTACTAACCGGCTGCGCGCCGGCCTAACCCTGCACTGCCTGCGGCTCGACATGCCGTTCCATAACGCCCGCACGCCGGGCGAGATGATCGAGCGCATTGACGGCGACGTGACCGCGCTGGCCAACCTGTTCTCCGCCTTCACCGTGCGCGTGCTGGGAAGCGTGCTGCTCTTCGCCGGCGTGCTGGTGATGCTCTGGCGCGAGAGCTGGCACACCGGGCTGCTGCTGGGCGTGTTCGCCGTTGTCATGTTCTTCCTTGTGCGCCGCACCCAGCGCATCGCCGTGCCGGCGGCGCGGGCGGAGCGCGAGGCCAGCGCGCGCCTGTTCGGCTTCCTTGAGGAGCGTCTGTCCGGTATCGACGACGTGCGTGCGAACGGTGCCGGTGCCTACGTCATGCGGCGCTATTACGAGGCATATCGGCTCTTGTTCCACACCGGGCGTCGCTCGTGGCTGTTGCGCGCGGTCATGTGGGTGACAGTGATGGGGTTGTTCGCCGTGGCGAACGCGCTGGCGCTGGCGCTCGGCTACCGCCTCTTTACGCTCGGCGCAGCGAGTGTCGGAACGGTCTACCTGATCGCCCACTACGCCGAGATGCTGCTGGAGCCACTGGAGCGCGTCACGCGCGAGCTGCAGGACCTCCAGCGCGCCAGCGCCAGCCTGGACCGCGTGCAGGAGCTGCTGCGCGAGCGCAGTTCCCTGCCAGACGGCCAGGGCGACTCGCTCCCCGACGGCGCGCTCGCTGTTGAGCTCGATCGCGTCACCTTCGCCTATCCTGATGGGGCTGAGCTAAACGGGAGCCCGGAGAGTGTCGAGCGGCGGACGGCCGGCGCGGCCGGCGATCGCATCATCGTGGAACCGGCGTCCGTTGGCCCTGACGTCGCGGTCTCCGAACCCGTGCTCCATGACATATCGCTCCACCTCAGAGCAGGACGAGTGCTGGGGCTGCTTGGACGTACGGGCAGCGGCAAGACCACCCTCACGCGGCTGATGTTCCGCCTGTACGATCCAACTGAGGGCAGCATCCGCATCGGCGGCCTCGATGTGCGCCGGCCGGCTCTGGACGCGCTGCGCGACCGGGTCGCCGTGGTGACGCAGGATGTGCAGCTGTTCAGCGGCACAGTGCGCGACAACCTGACGCTCTTCGATCCGGAGATGCCCGACGCGCGCATCCTGGCGGTGCTGGAGGACCTTGGCCTCTTGGAGTGGCTGCGGTCGCTTCCGGACGGACTCGACACGCTGCTCGGCTCCGCTGGTCGCGGGCTCTCGGCGGGGGAGGCGCAGCTGCTGGCGTTCACACGCGCCTTCCTCGCCGACCCCGGCCTGGTGGTGCTTGACGAGGCATCGTCGCGTCTGGACCCCGCTACCGAGCGACTGATAGAGCGCGCGGTGGACAAGCTGCTGCGCGGGCGTACAGGGGTCATCATCGCGCACCGGTTGTCGACGGTAGAGCGCGCTGACGAGATCCTGGTGCTTGAGCGAGGCCGGGTGCGCGAGCACGGCGACCGTGCCGCGCTGGCTGCCGACCCCACCTCGCGCTACGCCGAACTGCTGCGCACCGGCATGTCCGAGGTGTTGGTGTGACCGCCGGGGCGACCGACCTGCGGGGCGTGCAGCCCCCCGCGCTGTCCACGCTCGGGTCGCTCGGACGCATCCTAGGCAACCGGCCGGGGCTGTATGGACAGAACCTGCTCACGTGGGGCGTGATGCACACCGCCCCGTTGTTGGACGGGCTGATCATGCGCGCGTTTTTCGATGCGATCACCGGCGAAGCGCCCGCCGCCGTCGACCCCCCAACCCTCATTGCTCTGCTCGTGGTGGTTGCCATGGTGCGCGCCTCGGACTTTTTCTACGGCAACTGGGTATGGGCCACGCTGTACTTCATCAGTGGCGGCCTCCTGCGGCGCAACCTGCTGGACTGGACGGTGCGTGGTGCGGGGCATCGCGCACTGATCGACTCGGCGGGCGAGGCGATCACCCGCTTCCGAGACGATGTCGACGAGGTGGTGAAGTACGTCGAGGAGGTCGTGGATGGCGGCGGCGTGGTGCTGTACCTCGTCATCTCGCTGGTAGTGATGTTCGCCGTCAGTCCTGCCATGACTGCGGTCGCCCTGGGGCCCATGGTAGGCATCGTGGTCCTGGGACAGGTGATGGGCGGGCGCATCCGCCGCTACCGGCGCGCCACGCGCGAGGCCACCGGCGCCGTCACCGGACTGCTGGGCGAGTTGTTCAATGCCGTGCTGGCAGTGAAGGTAGGACGCGCGGAGCAGCGAGCGGTGCAGCGCTTCGAGGCACTTAACGATCGCCGCCGGCGTGCCGCGCTCAAAGACACGCTCTTCACCGAGCTCCTGCGCAGCATCAACTGGAACATTGCCAACATTGGGACGGGCATCGTATTGCTGGTTGCCAACCGCGCCATTCGTGACGGCAGCTTCTCCATCGGTGACCTGGCCCTGTTCATCGCCTACCTCCCTCGCGCTACGCGGTTCTCGCTGTGGATGGGGGAGATCGTGGCGCAGCACCGTCGTGCTGGGCTTTCCCTAGGCCGCATGCGCGCAATGCTGTCGGGTGCGCCGCCCGACCAGCTCGTGCGCAGCGCGCCCCTCTATGAACACGGTGAGCTGCCACCAGTCCCGCAGCCCCCACGGCTGCCGGAGGACCGGCTTGAGCGGCTAAGCGTGCGCGGGCTGACCTACCGCTATCCGGGCCAGGAGGGCGGCCGGCGTGGGATCGAAGAGATCGACTTCGAGCTGGAGCGCGGCACGTTTACCGTGGTCACGGGCCGCGTCGGCGCCGGGAAGACTACCTTGCTCCGGGTGATGCTCGGGCTGCTGCCGCACGACACCGGTCACGTCTCCTGGAATGGGAAGCCGGTAGACCAGCTCGACCAGGTAATGGCGCCACCGCGCTGCGCCTACACGCCCCAGTCGCCGCGCCTGTTCAGCGAAACGCTTCGGGACAACGTCCTGATGGGGGTTGATGCCGGTTCGCCAGCTCCCCTCCCGACAAACAGGACGCGACAAATAGACCGCACGGACCGGCTCGAGTCCGCCGTCCACATGGCGGTCTTCGAGCGCGACGTGGCCCAGCTTGACGCCGGCTACGAGACGCTCGTCGGCCCGCGAGGGGTGCGTCTCTCCGGCGGGCAAATTCAGCGTGCATCCGCGGCGCGCATGTTTGTGCGTGAGCCCGAGCTGCTGATCTTCGACGACCTTTCGAGCGCACTGGACGTCGAGACCGAGCGCACGCTGTGGGAGCGCCTCTTCGCGGGCGAAGGACGGACGGCCATCGCCGTGTCGCATCGGCGCGTGGCGCTCCAGCGTGCCGACCAGGTGGTTGTGCTAAAGGACGGCCGCGTCGACGCTCGCGGAACGCTGACGGAGCTCCTTGAGACAAGCGACGAGATGCGCCGCCTCTGGCACGGCGAGGCAGCCGAAGAAACGCCCGATGTGCCTACGGGAGCGAACGCGTGAGCAACTCGATCCTGACCCTGCCGCCGCCACGGCCGCACGCACGGCTTGCCTACGGAGACGATCCAGCTCAGTTCGCGGACCTGTACTTGCCGCCGTCATCTGTGCTGCCCGCACCTGCCGGCGACCAGGGGGCGAATGGCCGGCCCACACATCCGGTTCTGGTGATGGTGCACGGCGGGTTCTGGCGTTCGGTGTACGACCTGGCGCACGTGGGGCACCTCTGCGCTGCGCTGGCAGCAGAGGGGTACGCGGTGTACAGCCTGGAGTACCGCAGGCTGGGGCAGCCGGGCGGCGGCTGGCCGGGCACTTTCCTGGACGTGGCGAGCGCAGTGGAGGCGCTGCCCGCCGTAGCTGCGACCTACCCTCTGGATCTTGGGCGAGTGGCGGCAGTTGGCCATTCCGCCGGCGGGCACCTGGCGCTGTGGCTCGCCGGCCGCCATCGCGTGCCCTCGACCAGTGACCTGTGGGCGCCCGTGGAGACTCCTTTGCGCGGCGCCGTCTCGCTGGCGGGCGTGGTTGACCTGCGCCGTGCATCCGGACTGAGCGTAGGAGCGGGCGTGGTGGACCAGCTGCTCGGCGGACGTGCTGCGTCGCTTGCCGGACGGCTGGAAGCGGGCTCGCCCTATGAGCTGTTGCCGTTGGGGCTGGGCGTGCTGCAGGTCCTGATCCACGGCGATAGAGACGAGATCGTGCCGCTGGAGCTCTCCCGGCGCTACGCCACCCGCGCCAACTCACTCGCAGACACGTGCACGCTCACGGTCCTGCCCGGGCTGGCGCACTTCGAGCTGATCGATCCCCGCTCGGCCGCCTGGCCATCCGTCCTGGCGGCGGTGCGCACCGTGCTCGACGGATAGTCAGTCGCTGCCGCGCAGGCGAGTGGCGGCGGCCACGCGGGCCACTGCGAGCGCGAAGGCGGCGGTACGTAAGTCACACTTGTATGCCGTACGCGTAGCGGCTAGCGAGGTGTAGGCGGCGCGCATGCTGCGGCGCAGCTCGGTGTTCACCCGCTCTTCGTCCCAGCGGAACTGCTGGATGTTTTGCACCCACTCCAGGTAGCTGACCGTCACGCCGCCCGCGTTGGCGTACACGTCCGGCAGCACCACCACGCCGTTGCGTGCAAATATCTCGTCCGCCTCGGGATCACTGGGATGGTTGGCGCCTTCCAGCACGTACCGCGCGCGCACGTTGGGCGCGGTGTCCTTCGTGAGCACACCGCCCAACGCCGCCGGGATGAGCGCGTCACACTCCTCGTACAGCAGCTGGTCCGCCGGAAACGCCTCGCCTCCGGAGAACCCCGTGACGCCGCCTGTCCGTGCGGTGTGGGTCGCCAGTGCATCCACGTCCAGGCCGTCACGGTTGCGCACCGCGCCCGAGGCATCGCTCGCCGCCACAACCCGTCCTCCGGCCTGGTGGAACAGCCGCGCAGCCCAGGAGCCAACGTTGCCGAATCCCTGGATGGCGTAGGTCTGGCCGGCGACGGACTTGCCTTCGTCTTCGAACAGACATTCGGTGGCGTAGAGCAGGCCGCGGCCGGTGGCAGCCTCGCGCCCCAGCGAGCCGCCAAGCTCCACCGGCTTGCCCGTGACGACTGCCGGCGAGTGGCCGTGGAACTTGCCGTACTCGTCGGCGATCCAGGCCATGGTCTGGGCGTTGGTGCCCATGTCCGGCGCCGGGATGTCCATGTGCGGGCCAATCAGGTCGTGGATCTTCTGGGTGAAGACGCGCGTCAGGCGCTGCAGCTCGCGCTCGCTCAGCTGCTTCGGCGTGCAGTTGATGCCGCCTTTGGCCCCGCCATAGGGCAGATCCGCGATGGCTGTCTTCCAGGTCATCAACGCGGCCAGGGCGCTGACCTCGTCCGGGTCTACCTGCGGGTGGTAGCGGATACCGCCCTTCATTGGACCGCGGGCGTTGTCGTGCTGCACGCGGTAGCCGACGAAGGTCGCCAGCGTGCCGTCGTCGCGTGTCATGGTGCACTCCACCTTGATCTCGCGGAACGGCGTCAGCAGCTGGCGCTCGGTGCGCTGGTCCAGGTCCAGCAGGCGCGCCGCGCGCAGGAAGTAGGTGGTGGTCGCCTCGGTGGCGTTCATATTCTCGAATGCAGCAGGTTCCCTGCCGCGCGCAAGCCGCAGACGAGGTTGGCCCTGGCGAAAGGCGGCATGGGAGGAGGCACTGTCACTCTCTGCCGAAGATGACGCAGATGGGGACCGGGACCTCGGTGACGTGGCCGGTGGGGATCAGACTGCCGTCATCGCCGACACTGAACACGACGATGTTGCCTGGGCTCTGGTTGGCGGCGTAGAGGAAGCGTCCGCTGGGATCGATGTTGAAGTTGCGTGGCGTCTTGCCGCCGCTGGGGACGTGGCCGCGCGGCCGGAGTTCGCCGCGCGCTTCGTCAACCTCGAATACGGCAATGCTATCGTGGCCGCGGTTGGAGACGTATACGGTGCGCCCTGCGGGGTGGACCAGCACCTGCGCCGTCGAGTTGTTGCCGGAGAACTCGTCGGGCAGCGTCGAATACGCGCCGATCAGGTCAAAGGCGCCGCGCTCAGGATCGTAGATGAAGGCGCTGACCGACGAATCGATCTCGCCGTTGACGTAGACGAAGCGCCCGCTGGGGTGGAAGGCCGTGTGGCGCGGCCCGGCGCCGGAGCTGAGCTGCGCGTACGGCAGCTCGTGCGGCGTCAGCCGGCCGTCAGCGAGCCGGTACAGGAAGACGCGGTCGATCCCCAGGTCGCAGGCCAGCACGTGACGTCCCTGCGGATCGAAGCGGATAGAGTGGGCATGCGGGCCGGCCTGGCGACGATGCGCGCTGCTGCCCTGGTGCCGGATGACGTCTGAGGCTTTACCCAGGCTGCCATCTTCTTGCACCGGGTAGACCGCCAGACTGCCATCGCCGTAGTTGGCGATTAGGACGTGGGTGCCCTCCGGATTCAGTGAGACGTAGCACGGGGACGTGCCGTGTGCGGGCTGGCGATTCAGCAGGGACAGCGTGCGGCGCTGCGGATCGACGGTAAACGCACTGACGCCAGGCCCCTGCCCCTCGCCCTCGGATGTCTCGTTGACGGCATAGAGACAGCGCTGCTGCGGGTCGAGCGTGAGGAATGAGGGGTTATCAATGCTTGCAACGGTCTGGAGGTGGGCCAGCGCGCCGGTGGATTCGTCCATCCGGTAGACGTAGATGCCCTCGGCCTTGCCTGGCCCGGTGTAGGTGCCCACGTAGACGATCATGCCGGGCAGGATACCGGACTGTTGCACCGCGCCTCCCGCACGTCCCAGAGCTAACCCTTGCCGGAGGACACGAAGCATCACTCTCGCTGGACGCCCGTGTGCGTTGGACGTTGACAGACCTTCAAGTGCCCGCTGGAACGCAGTGTGCGTTGTACATCGGGCATGCGGTCACGCCTCTCCGCAGTGTCGGTGTTCTTGCTGGGCGTGCTCTGCGGCCTCTCGGCGGCGGGGTGGGCCGGCTCAGGCATCCCGTGGCTGAAAGGGCCCTCCGGAGTGGAAGTTGCCGGCGCGCGCGGTGGCCGGGCAGCCTGGCAGCCCTCGGCCATTCCGTCAGACTGGCAGGCTCCGGCGGCGCCGGCGCTCGGCGCAACCAGCACCCCCATACCCCCCACTGCAACCCCCGCCCGGTCCGGCGTCACTCAGGCCCAGGCCGCGCTCACCCCTACCGCTGCGGGGCAGAGCACAGGTACGCCGGTGCCGGCAGGCGCAGGACAGGGCACGCCACGGCCCACGCCGGCTGGCGGCGCCCAAGGAACTCCAAATGCCACACCCGCAGGGACCGCGCCGGCCGTCACGCCCACCAGCAGTGGCGCGGTGCTCGCGGACATCACCGTACCGGTGTCGCAGAAGGCGGGCGCGTGGCGCGAGGTGACGGTCCAGAGCCAAGCGCTGGAGCGCAGCATGCCGTATCTGGTGTGGTTGCCGCCGGGATACCCGCGCGCCAGCGGCAACTATCCCGTGGTGTACCTGCTGCACGGCGGCGGCGATGGCGTGAACCCCGGGCGGACCGAGTGGCGCACCATGGGGCTCGAACGCGCCTTGGAGAAGATCGTCGGTGGGGACGAAGTGGAGCCGTTCATCGTGGTGCTGCCGGAGGGGCTCCACGGGTATTGGATCGACCATGCGAACGGCGGGCCGCGCTGGGCACAGTACGTCTCACAAGACGTGGTGCAGCACGTGGACCGCACGTTCCGCACGGATAGGCGCCCCGAGCGCCGGGCGGTCGCTGGGCTGAGCATGGGCGGCCACGCGGCCTTGCAGCTGGCCCTGCGTCAGCCGGACCTGTTCCGCATCGCCGGAGCGCACAGCCCATCGCTGCGCAGCCGGGAGGCGTCGCCGCCGTTCTTTGGTGACGCGGCGTGGTTTGCCCGGTTCGACCCGGAGACGCTGGCCCGCACCGTCCCTGAGGCGGACGCACGGCGGCTGCAGTTCTGGATCGATGCCGGCGTGGGCGACCAGTGGCGCAAGCAAGACGAAGCGCTGGCGGTGACGCTGGAGAAGCGGGGCGCCAAGGTCACGCTCAAGATCCAGGAGGGTGGCCACGAGGGCCAGTATTGGCGCGCGAACATCGAGCAGTACGTCCGCTTCTATGGCACGGCACTGAAGGGGCTGTGACGCCCCGGCGCGCCCAGTGTGTCTGGAGCGCCGCGAACAGGATGCGCGGCAGCCGCGCGACGCGGCTGCGAAGTGCGGTGGCGTCCATCAGCGGTGCAGGGGGAGACGGCGAACGAGCACGCCTGTCGCTCTACTTGGGCTGCGGGTTGGCCGCCCAGAACGCGTCGATGTGCCCCTGGGCAAGCTTGTTGGCCTCCCGCATCTCCTCGCGGAGGGTGCCGGTCTGGTCGCGTAGGTAGGCGTTGATCGGCCGCAGGTACTCCCTGGCGATATCGCCGGCGGCGGGGTGCTTGAAGTTGCGGGTGCCGCCCTTGGGCACGTCGAACAGCGGCAGGAACTGCTTGCGCCCGAGGCCGGTGAGCGGGTCATTCACGATCGATGGATCGTAGGCAGCCTCCTTGTTGGCCGCCACGTCCGCTGTGTTGCGTTGGACGTGCATACCGCCTTCCTTGGAGGAGACGTACTTGAAGAACTCCCACACCAGGTCCAGCTTGGGCGTGCCCTTGCGGGCGGAGAGTTGCTGCGCCCCGGCAAACAGGTTGGTCTTTGGGTCGCGGGGGCCCTTGGGGCCGCTGGGGATGGGTGAGACCGTGAAGCGGACGGAGGTGTTGTTCTCCGTCGTCACGCGGCGGATGTCGTCGGCGATCCAATTGCCGCCGACGATGATGCCCATCTTCTTCAGGCCGAAGATCTTGGGGCCGCCACCGCCCGCGCCGGGCACCTCGCGGCGCCACTTGTCGATGTCCGCGAAACTGCCCAACTTCTTGAGGTGGGTCTTCATCCACTCGATAGTCTCGATCGCTTCGGGCGAATCCAGCTGCGCCTTGCGGCCATCGTCGGACAAAAGCTTGGCGCCGTTGGCGTGCGGCAATACGTGCGCCCAGTCGCTGCCGAGGTGCGGGACGAACCCGACGTGGTCCCAATCGGCGCCTTGCTTCTTGCTGAGCCTGGCCGCGAGCTCATCCACACCGGCCCAGGTGGTGGGCAGTGTGCGGGTGTCGATGCCGTTGGCTTCCATCAGCTCGGTGCCCCACCACATGAACACGACGCTGGGATGGCGCATCATGGCGTAGAACTTCCCCTGCCATTGCATCGACTCGATGGCGCTGGCGAAGAGCTGGTTGCGGTCCCACTTATCGCGCTTCATCAAGTCGTCGAGTGGCAGCGAGAACCCCTTGCTGGCCCACACTGGCATCCAGGTGTGGTCGCACTGGAAAGCGTCGGGCGGGCGCCGCCGGCAAACGCCGCCTGGACCTTCAGCTCGAAGGTCTCATTGGCGGTGGTGGCCGGCGTGACGAGGTTCATCTGGGTGCCGCCCTTGCCGTTGTAGCCGTCCAGGAGCTGCTTCCATCCCACAGGCCCGCCGTGGGTGGGCTGTTCGATAGGCCAGGGTTGCCACAGCTCGAAGCTGCCGGTGAGCTTCTGCCCGCCGGCAGCGCCTGCACCCTGGCCGCTTCCGCCCGTCGCCCCGCCGCACGCGGCCATCAGCAGTGCCGCGGCCCCACAGGCTGCGCCCGCCGCCACCCCTCTACGTGTCACTGCACCCATGCCTGTCCCTCCTACTGCGCACGCCGGTGCCGGCGGTGCCGATACGATCCGGCTGCCGACGACCGTGCAGGACGCACAATAGCACGGATTGCGCATCCCGGCCAGCGACGCACCTGGCCGCCACCCTGGCTACCATCAGCGCATGGGCGCAATCACCTTGACTCACGAGCCGCTGGACCTGCCGTTCCGCTCGGCGTGGACGATCTCACGCGGGACGCGCACCGCCGCGCACAACGTGCTGGTGCGGCTGCGCTGGCAGGCGCCCGATGGACGCACCTACGAAGGCCTGGGAGAAGCGGCGCCGTACGGCTTCTATGGTGAGCAGCGCGGCACGGTGGAAGCGTGCCTGGACGAGTTTGCGCCACTGCTGGGTGACGACCCGTTTGCCATCCAGACTGTGATGCAGCGGCTGGAAGCCCACCTGCGCCACAATACCGCCGCCAAAGCCGCGGTGGACCTGGCGCTGCACGATCTGGCGGGCAAGGTAGCTGGCCGCCCGCTGTGGCAGCTGTGGGGACTGGACCCGTCACGCACGCCCGTCACCAGCTTCTCCATCGGTCTTGACGAGCCGGAGGCGATGGCGAGCAAGGCGCGCGAGGCGGCGGCGTTCCCGATCCTCAAGATCAAGCTCGGCACCGCACGCGACCTGGAGATCATGGCCGCGATCCACGCTGCCGTGCCCGGCCACCGGCTGGTGGTGGACGCGAACGCCGCGTGGACCCCCAAGCAGGCGCTGCGACGCATCGCCGCGCTGCAGGACTACCCCATCGACTTCGTGGAGCAGCCGGTGGCCGCGAGCGACCTGGATGGGCTGCGCTACGTGCGCGAGCGGTCGCCTTTCCCTATCATCGCCGACGAGTCGTGCGCCACCGAGGAGGACGTAGCCCGCCTGGCGGGCTGCGTGGACGGCGTCAACGTAAAGCTCATGAAGTGCGGCGGCCTGTACCGGGCCAAGCTCGTGATTGCCGCGGCGCGCGCGCTGCACCTGCAGGTGATGTGCGGCTGCCTGATCGAGAGCGCGCTGGCCATCACCGCCGCCGCGCATCTCGGTCCGCTGCTGGACTACGCCGACCTGGATGGCAACCTGCACCTCGCCTCCGACCCCTTCACCGGCGTCCGCTGCGAAGCCGGCCGCCTTACCCTCCCCGACGGCCCCGGCCTGGGAGTAGTGGAGCGGAGCTGACGATCCGCCTTCCTACGCCTTGCGCGAGCCGCCGCCGAGGTCGTCCAGGTTGAGCTGGTTGATCACGTCGCGGAAGGCGGACAGCTGCTCTTCCTTGATCCGCTCTCCACCGGTGTTCTCCTCTGACGGCTCGCCCCGCGCCTCGTCGGGCTCGATGCCACTCTTGTCCAGCACCGATTCGTCCACGAAGATGGGGACACCCACCCGCACCGCCAGCGCGATAGCGTCCGACGGTCGCGAGTCCACCTCCACGTGGCGGCCATCCACGTCCAGCACGATCCGCGCGAAGAACGTCTCGTCCTGCAGGTCGGTCACTACGATCTGCGTCACCCGGCCGCCCAGCGTCTGGATCATGGTGGAGAGCAAGTCGTGTGTCAGCGGGCGCGGCACGTCGGCGTTTTGCAGCTTGATGGCAATGGCGTCTGCCTCGGGCACGCCGATGATGATGGGCAGGTAGCGCTCGCGCCGCGTTTCCTTGAGGAATACCACGCGCGTCGGCGCCAGCAGGTTCATGCGGATGCTTTCCACCACCATCTCAACCGGCATCGGTTCCGTCCTTGTGGGAGTCTTGAAGCCTGCGCAGCCCCTGTAGTCCGTGAAGCGCCTGGAGCCCCGGCACTCCTACAAGTCTAGAGGGCGCCCCGTCGGAGCGCAACGCCGCTACGCCTCCTCCAGCTTGAAGGCGCGGTGCAGCGCGCGCGCCGCGTCGGTCACCTTGGTCTCGTCGATCAAGCAGGTGATGCGGATCTCGCTGGTGGTGATCGAGACGATGTTGATCCCGGCGTCGGCGAGCGTGCCGAACATCGTCGCGGCGTAACCGGGGTTCGCCGCCAGGCCGGAGCCCACCACGCTGATCTTGGCCAGGTTATCCGCGCTGGTCACCTCGCGCGCCCCCATCTCCTGCGCCACCGGCTGCACCAGCCGGAAAGCCTTGGTGAGGTCCGAGCGCGCGATGGTGAACGAGATGTCCGTCACATTCTCCTGGCTGACGTTCTGGACGATCACGTCAACGTTGATCGCCGCCGCTTCCAGCGGCTGGAACACCTGGAACGCGATGCCGGGCCGGTCCGGCACCCCGACGATGGTAATGCGACCCACGTCCGTGTCGTGCGCGACGGCGCGGATGCGCTCGCGACCTTCGAGTGGCATGTCTTCTCCTCTGACGATGGTGGTGCCGGGAGCCTCGTGGAAGCTGGAGCGCACCATAATGGGCATGGCGTAGGTCTCGCCGAGCTCGGACGCGCGCGGGTGCAGCACCTGCGACCCGGCGCGCGCCAACTCCATAACTTCCTCGTACGAGATGTGGTCCAGCTTGCGGGCCTGCGGCACCACGCGTGGGTCCGCGGTGAACACGCCGTCCACGTCCTTGAGGATCTCGCAGCGGTCCGCCTTGAGTGCGATCGCCAGCGCCACCGCGGTGGTGTCCGACCCGCCGCGGCCCAGCACCGACACGTCCATCTCTTCGGTGAAGCCCTGGAAGCCCGCCACTACCGGGATGGCGCCGCGGTCCAGCGCCGCGTCGATGCGCCGCGAATCGATGTCCAGGATCTGTGCCTTGGTATGGAAGGCGTTGGTCTTGATTCCAGCCTGGAAGCCGGTCAGCGCGACCGACTCGTGACCGAGCGCCTGCAGCGCCATCGTTAGCAGTGCGCTGGTCACGATCTCGCCGGTGGACCACAGCAGCGCCAGCTCACGATCGTGAGGCTCGGGGTTCACCTGGCGCGCCAGCGCCAGCAAGTCGTCGGTGGTGTCGCCCATGGCCGAGACCACGCCCACCACCCGCGTGCCCGACTCGTGCACTCCCGCGATGCGGCGCGCCACGTTCTTGATCAGGTCAGCCGAAGCGACCGATGAGCCGCCGTACTTCTGGACAATCAGGCCGGGCACAACAGAAGATAGTAGCGAGTTGTTAGTTGCTGGTTGTTGGTTCCCCCCGTCGCCCCGATACTCCGACGGCAACTGGCAACTGGCAACTGGCAACTGGCAACTGGCAACTGGCAACTGGCAACTGGCAACTGGCAACTGCATACTCTCCTCATGCCCATCCTCCCCTTTGGCGGTGTGACCCCAACCATTGCGCCGGACGCCTTCGTCGCTCCCGGCGCCATGATCATCGGCGACGTGACGCTGGGCGCCGGCAGCAGTGTCTGGTACAACGCCGTCCTGCGGGGCGACATCGCGCCGATCCGCGTGGGAGCCGGCAGTAACGTGCAAGACTGCGCCGTCCTGCACGTGGACGAGGGCGTGCCGTGTGTGGTCGGAGACCGGGTGGTGATCGGCCACGGCGCGGTGGTCCACTCCGCCACCGTAGAGGACGGCGCCATGATCGCCATGCACGCTACGCTGCTCTCGCACTCCAGGGTTGGCCGTGAGTCGATCGTCGGCGCCAACGCACTGGTGAGCGAGCGCAAGGAGTTCCCCCCGCGCTCGCTCATTGTCGGTGTCCCCGGCAAGCTCTTGCGCGAGGTCACCGACGAAGAGGTGGCTGCCATCCGCGACAACGCCCGCCGGTACGCTGGTTATGCCCAGGCGCACAAGCAGGTGACAGTCGACCAGACTCCGTCACTACCGCAGCAGTGAGCCGATAAAGCCGGCCACCGGTGGCCAGGACAGCAGCATGCCCGCCACCAGGCTGACCACCAGGGCAAGCGCAGTGAACGTCAGACTCACCTGACGCATGCGCCAGCGGAGGTGCAGCAGCGCCCAGCTGCCTAGCCAGGCCAGCAGCGCCACAAGCTGCTGGCCGCCGAAGCGTCCCAGGTGCTCGCCGCCTGGCAGGAAGAACCCGCTCGCTTCGACCAACGCCTGGTCGAAGCGTGGTACCGCCAGCACCAGCGGCGCCGTCGCGCCCAGGGCAACCGCGCCGATCCCGGCAGCCAGCACCGCCGCCGCCGCTGGCCCTGTCGGCCGAATGCCCTCGCCCTGCCCAATGGCGCTCACAGGATCCCCCGCAGTCGCGTCACAATCGCCCCCAGGCCGTACGGCGCCAGCAGCACCAGCACGATCAGCATCAGCACCAGCGCCACCAGCTGCGCCAGGTGGCGGTCGCGGCGCAGGTCGTCCCGGTACCGCCATACCACGAAGGCGGCTGCCACCGACAGCGGCGCGGGCAGCACCCCCGCGCGCGCCTTGAACTCGAACAGCACGGTGTGTATCTCGGACGCCTTGCGGACCAGCTCGTCGAGCGGACCACCCGATTTCACGTAGCCCGCGTACAGCACGTCCCCCAGCACCACGGAGAGCAGCGCCATCGCCGCGGCCGCGGCCGTCGTGCCATTCAGCCACCGCAGCGATGGGCCGCGGTGCGCGGCCAGGCGGTAGCCCATGTTCGCCGCCATCACCGTCGTCAGCAGCAGCGCCGTCGCCAGCGTGGCGTGCAGCGTCAGCGTGACGGTGTACGCGTCGTGGCCGAACAACCAGCGCAGCGGCGCCGTTGCCAGCACTACCAGCAGCACCAGCGCCATCGCCCCCCCCGCGAGCCGCACCACCGGCAGCCCCCGCCAGTCGGCGTACGGGTCGTCGGGGCGCACGGAGGGAGCATGAGTGGGCCCGGAAGGCACCGGCACCACCGGCCGCTGCCGGCCCGGCAGCGCGAAGCTCAGCCCCAACGGCGCTGCGACGGTTGCCAGCGCCTGATACCCCAGCAGCAGCGCGCCGCGGGGCGACCGCACCAGGTCCAGCGCCGTGGCCTTCGCCGCCGGCGCGGCCGGCGCCGGGGCGGTCACCGGCGCCAGGCGGTTGTCCGCGATCAGCCGCCCCTCGAACGGATCGAACTCGGTGCCGTCGGGGCGCACGCCGGCCGTGGTGAGACGCTCACCACGGATGGTCACGCGCAGGAAATGGAATGTGACTTCGGTGTGCTGCGTGAATGGCTGGCGGCCGGCAGGCTGGGGGACCCCGCCTCCACCGCCGGCGACGTACCACAGCATGGGTGGGTGCGCGGGCGTCAGCCGGTCGCCAAACGCGCGCTCGTACAGGTGGCCGTGCCCGTTGAACACCGCCGTCACTGCGTGGCGCAGGAACAGGGGCTCCAGGATGCCGCGCAGGCGCAGGTTGCTGCTGTGGTGCGGTGAGGAGTTGTACGGCGGATAGTGGAAATAGACGAACGTGTAGCGCCGGTCGGTGCGCTGCAGGTCGGCTTCCAGCCAGCGGTACTGCGGCGACCCTGGTTCGATCTCCGAAAAGACCACGTCCAGCGCCACGAAGTGCGCCGGCCCGGCATCGAAGCTGTACCAGCGCCCCCGCCCCGCGGACGTGCCATTGGCCGGCACCCGGAAGTGCTCGAAGAAGAGTGGGGTGTTCTCCTCGTGATTGCCCAGGCAGGGGAAGATGGGCACCCGCGCCAGCAGGTCGCGCTCGGTCTGGAACCACTGGTCCCACTGCTCCGGGCGCGACCCGTTCTCGCACTGGTCCCCCCCGTGCAGCACCAGGCGTGGCGGTGTCCGTTCGGCCAGGATGCGCCGCACCACCTCGCCGTGAGGAACGTGGCCGGTCTGGTTGTCGGCCATGAAGACGAAGTCCAGGTCCTCGGCTTCAGGCGGCGGCAGCGTCCGGAAGGCGCCACCCTCAAATGCGCTCTGGCCATCCACGCGCACCCGGTACTCGTACGTCGTGTCCGGCTCCAGCCCGCTGAGCGTGATCGCATGCGACGCTCCCCGCCCCGGAGCCGCGATAGTCTCCCAGGGAACGTCGGTTCCCGTCGAAGACGCCGTCGCGCCAGGTGTGGCCTGCGTCGCAGGTGTTGCCCCCGTCCCGGCGCTGCCGGACGCCTGCGTGCCGCGCAGCGGCCGGAAGTCCACCGCCGCGGCGGACGGCGTATCGCTGCGCCAGAGCAGCATCGTGCCGTTGGCGGTGGCGTTCTGCAGGTATGGGCCGCGCGTCAGCCGAGCGGCGGCTGCCGCCCTGGTGGCCACTGCCGTCTGTGCTTGCGCCTCCTCCGCCGGGCGCAGCGCAGCGCCGGCTGTGGCGGCCAGTGGAACGGCCGCCATGGCGGCGACGCGACGGCGCTTCAGCGGTGGGAGACGCATGCTGTTACCTATTCGAAGAAGTCATGATCTTCTTCAGGGAGATACTGCTTTGCGGCCTCAGGGATGATGTTCACTCCCAGACCGGGGCGGTCCCATACTTCGATGAAGCTGTCCTTCACGATCGGGTTTGGCAGGCCGTCCACGATGTCGTACCACCAGCTGGGGTTGCCGGTGGGGTACTCAAACGCGATGTAATTGCTCGGCATGGTGGCGCACACCTGCACCAGCGCTGCCAGCCCGATTAGGCCGTCACCCGTGCCGTGCGGCGCCATCAGGATGCCGTGCAGGTCGGCGTACTCCGCGATCCACTTCAGCTCGGCGATGCCGCCGACGTCGCACGGGTCCGGTCCGATGACGTGGACGGCGTGCCCCTC
>CADCTC010000282.1:14976-26827 GCA_902805635.1 uncultured Chloroflexota bacterium | reverse complement strand
TGCCGACGCGGGCGCGGGGGCTGCTGCTCGTGTCCGCTACGGAGCTGGCGGCCTTTCGGGGTGACCTGGCCTCGAACCGCCCGGCGGGCGACCTCGGCGCCGTCGGCGTCTGGGTCAGGGAATGCCTAGCCATCGGCCAGCAGCTCGCCGACGACGAGCTGGTGTTCGCTGCTCACGGTCTGTTGGGGCTGGTCCGCGAGTTTGGCCTCCACATGGAAGGACTACCTACTCCGAGCATCGAGGACGAGTTGGAAACGGCACGCCGCATCGGGCACACCTGGGGCGAATGCCGTGCACTGGAAGGACTGGCGCGGCGCGCCTTGCGTGCCGGGGATCTGGGCACGGCGAGTGCGCGCCTGAACGAGGCCGTCAGACTCGCGCGGGCCACCGGCGACACCTGGAGCCTGGCCATGGCGCTCAACGAGCTCGGCGACGTGGAGCGCCCCCGCGGGGCGCACCCGCGCGCCGGGGCGCTGTATGAGGAGAGTTTGGGGCTGTTCGCCGAGTTGGGGCTGGGTGATCAGCCCACGCTGGTCCACAACCTGGGCTACGTCGCGCTCGCTGCCGGCGACCGAGCGGGGGCGGCGGCGCGCTTCACGCAGGCGCTGGTCCAGTTCCGCCATCTTGGAGAGGAACGCGGCATGGCCGAGTGCCTGATGGGCTTCGGCGCCGTCGCCGCGGCTGGGGGCCGCGCGGCGGACGCGGCCCGGCTGTTCGGGGCGGGCGAGGGCGCGCTGGAGGCGCTGGGGACCGAGCTCTGGCCTGCGAATCGCCCCGACGTCGAACGGTGGCTCTCGTGGGCGCGCAACAGCCTAGGCGCCGCGGCGTTCGCGCGTGGCAGGGCGGAGGGACGGTTGCTGCCGCTGGAGCAGGCTACTGCTCTAGCACTGGGGCGCGGGGCCGCCGGGGTCGCCGTGCCACGGCCCGCCCGACAGGAGGCACCACGACTCACTCCGCGCGAGCGCGAGGTGGCCCAGCTCGCCGCGCAGGGACGCACCAACCGAGAGATCGCCGAGGCGCTGGTCATCATCGAGAAGACCGCTGCCAACCACCTGCAGCACGTGCTCGACAAGCTGGACCTCCGCTCGCGGACTCAACTCGCCGCCCGCGCCGCCGAGTTCGGACTCGCGCCGCCGGGGACCTAGGGTCTCAGTGTTCCCGCGGCTGGCATTTGGCGGGTGGCACCGGGACCAGACGCCCGGACGTTCACCTGACTTCGGCCAGCGCCATGCCGTACTGGTTCCATCGCCAACCTCCGCAACGTGGTGCACCATTCGACTACGGGACCGGTGGTCTGTCAAGTCCGACCGGCCGCCGGGCCGCGGAGCCGCGGCCCCGCGGGAGACTGCCTCAAGTCTCAGCCTGTTTAGTTCGTAAAATGAGTGAGCATGGCCGAGACAACTGCTGCCGAGCACGGGGAGGCGCTCCGCTACGCCGCGATCCACTTGGGCGTGAACGGGACAGACCTGCCGACAAATGCCCATGCGATCGGCTTTCAGTGGGCGGATAGCGACCCGGCAGGGAACCCGAACGTCGTTGACGCAATCAGCATTCACTACGTGGGTCCGTGCCCGGCCGAGTTGCAAACCCTCGAAAGCGACCAGCCGGTGATCCTGAGCATCACCAACAACGGCGTGAACCTTGGCTGCCACGGCACCGCTCACGCTGTCGAACACAGCACGGGGAGCGGCGGCAGCCGGCTGTACGTCCTGGTCTCACCACAGCCGGAGTCGAGGCAGGTTCTCGCCGCGCAGCTCTGGCCCGGCCCCGTGGAGGAGTCCTAGCTCGCCGGCACCTGCCTGTTGCCCCTGATCGCCACCCCAAGGCGCGCCGCGGCGTCCTCCTCGAGCTCACTCAGCACGTGAGCGTAGGTGTCCATGAAGAGCGTGGTGCCACTGTGTCCCAGCCGTTCCGCAGCCGTCTTTGGGTGCACGCCGGCCTCTAGCATTGCCGTCGCGTTCGCGTGCCGCAGGTCGTACATGCGGATCGTCGTCGGCAGCCCGGGCGATTGGAGCGTGCGCTTGAACGACTGCGTCACGTTTCGGTGAATGAGTGGCGCGCCGGTATGGGCGGCGAAGACGAGGTTATGGTTCGCGTACTCCTGGCCTGCTGTGCGGCGCTCGAACTCCTGGCGATCACGGTGCGCCCTTAGCGCGTCCATTGCCTCATCATCTGTTTGTGTGGGGGCGCCGTCGGCCTGTCAGCTGATCTTGTGCTCGAAGCCCCCGCCGTCGACGGGTGGTTGGCGGCGATCTTGTCGGCGAACCGCTCGACCAGCTGGGTGACCGCGGCGTCCCACGGGGCGGCGCGCCTTCCCTTTGGTGTGGATTCAGGAGTACGCTGCAGGCGTGGACTTCTCGGTCATCACGAACGCGACAGTCGTCGCTGCGCTGACCCCGACTGGGGCGGCGGGGGCAGCGCGACCGACGTGGAGCTGGTGAAGGCGCACGTCACCACGCTGCGCCGCAAGCTGTGCCTGGCCGCGGCGATCCCGCCACCATCGAAGTGGTGCCCGGTGCGGGCTACCGCCTCACGCCCGTCCCTGCCGCGCCGCCGACCCGGCAGTCGTGGAGCGCATAGCCACAGCGTTGCGGCGCGCAGGCCCGCGGCGCCTGCCTTTTGGCATCTGTCGCCAGGATCAGCTAGTGCCTACTGGAAAGACGGGGATACGGCGAAGCAGCAGGCAATGGACGCCGGCAAGTGGAGGCCATCCCTATCAACCGCTACCTGTTTTGCCAGGTGCACGCTGACGCAGGTATCACCGGCCGGGCGAGTCGGCCACCTGGGGCCACCTGGAGACGTCGGCCACCGCCATCTTCAAGTTCACGGACTACCTGGTGGAGCAGGACCCGCGGCTGATCGAGCACCACCGGAAGGTGTCGTGGAGTTTTCGGTGGTAACAGCCCGTCCCGCCCTGTACCTCTCCATGCGCCTCTGTTGCCGTTCCACCCGGTGCCGTTCGTAGTCCGCGGCGCTCCGACAATCAACCGAGCAGTACACCGCGCGTACCGTCCCGTCGAAGACCTTCTTGCAGCGCGGACACACCCTCACACGCTCTCCGGCCGCCTCAGAATCCTGGCTCTGAGTCATCTCAAGCCAGTCTAGCGCACTTGTGTTCTGACGCCTTTAGATGTCTTGGCTCCGCCGTCGAGGAGCTGGCCAGCCTTGATCACGGTAGCCATCGTCCCAGTTCACGCGGGACGGTCCTGACGCTCCAGCAGGGCAATCACCCGGTCGAGCTTTGCGCTCAGGTCCGCGAACCCCGCCTCCACGGCCTCGCGCAAGCGGCGGGGTTCGGCGGCCTCGTCCGCGCTCGCTTGGTTCCCGGGTGCCATTGGCTGTGCAGCGGCGGTGCTCTGCGCCCGCAGCTCATCGGTCGGCGACGGCGCCATGACGTCCTTGAGGGTGAGTGGCCGGATCTCGCTCGGGAGGTCCGGCCCCCGTACCTCAGCGGACAACCGCCGCAGCTCATCGAGTCGACTGCCCACGCCCGTGGCGCCGGCCCGCTGGCGGCGGCCGGCTCTGGACTTGGGCGCGTGCTCCTGCTGCTCTGGTTCGCTTGCCATCTGTCGCTCCGTACTCCTTATCCCTCGCCGTCCGCGCGCCCACGCGCTCGTCAGCGCTCCAGGACGGCGAGGGCGACCCACGCGGCCACGCTCACGGCGCCGTGCTGCACGACGCGGTGGCCTGCGCCAGCGCCGTAGCCGGTGTCGCCCCCGCGCGCCCACCGAGCGGCGTCGCCGCGGTGCGCCCGCGTGCCGCGGCGCCGCCGATCAAACCAAGTGATCCTCATCAAGAGCCCCTCCACTACCAAAAATCGTGCAGCGAGTACGCGGCCACGCGGAGGTTCCCCACAGCGGGCCCGCAGCTTACCCATTATGCGCGCGGCAGCGGCGTTGTCAGTACCCGGTACAGCGCGGTGCAGGAGCAGGTGTGGTCGGTGCCCGTGACCACGTGGCGGCGCTGCTGGCCGACCTCACGAGGTAGCGGCCTTACTCCACGCAGGTGACGCCCCTTTCCAGACGCGCCTCTCCCCTCCCAGGCGCTCTGCCGTTGCTGCATGCAGCTGGACCGGGCGCACTGTCGCGCTCCCACGTTCCGATGGCCGCCCTACCAGGGATGCGAGAGCGATCAGTGACTAGTTCGGGCATTAGCAAGACCTACGCGGTTACTGGGTGGCGTGTGGGGTGGGCCATTGCCCCGTCTCGCCGTACAAATGCCATCCGCAAGGTGCACGACTTCCTCACGGTCGGCGCCGCGGCACCGCTGCAGGCGGCGGCGGCGTTCGCGCTGGGGTTTCCAGATGACTACTACCGAGAACTCGCTGCGGCGTATGCAGCGCGCCGACAAGCTATGCTGGAGGCGCTCGCGGAAGCTCGCATGGAGTTCGCAGCACCGGATGGTGCCTACTATGTGATGGCCGACATCACACCCTTTGGCTTCGACGACGGCACCGCGCTCGCCAGCCACCTCGTGTTGCATCACGGTCTCGCAGTAGTACCTGGGTCTTCGTTCTACCCAGATGCGGTGGGTGGGCTGCAACGTGTGCGGTTTAGTTTCCCGAAGCGGTTGGAAACGCTCGCCGCGGCCCGAGAGCGCCTGCTGGCGTTCGCCTCACAAGCACGGCGCTAGCCCGTCACTGCCCCTGGCAGCTCGGTCATCAGGACGAACGGGACACGCCACGCACTGTGGTGTTGTGTCTCTGACATGTCTAAGACGTACTCCGTGACCGGCTGGCGGGTGGGCTGGGCCATCGCGCCGCCCGCGCTGACCAACGCCATCCGCAAGGTGCACGACTTCCTCACCGTAGGCGCGGCGGCGCCGCTCCAGGCCGCTGCCGCGATGGCGCTGGGACTACCGGACGACTACTACGCACAGCTGCGAGACGGCTACGTGCAGAAGCGCGCGGAGCTGCTGGAGGGCCTGGGGCAGGCGGGCTTCACCTACGCGCCGCCGGATGGCGCATACTACGTGATGGCCGACATCACGCCGTTCGGCTTTGCGGACGACGTGGCCCTGGCGTGCCACTTGGTAATCGAGCACGGCCTGGCGGTGGTGCCCGGCTCATCCTTCTATCCGCGGGGCGACGGCTCCCGACAGCGAGTGCGGTTCAGCTTTCCAAAGAAGCTTGACACGCTGCGAGCCGCGTCCGAGCGACTCGCAGCGTTCGCTGCCTCACGCAGCTAACACTGGACCGTCGGGCTGGGGACTGCGTTCGGTGCGGTGGTTGCCGTGGGCGCCGGGGTCGGTGCAGTGGGGGCGCGGGTCGGCGTGGGGCTGCAGCGTGGCGCCGGGCTGGCTGCAACTGTTGGGGCCGCCGCCTGAGTGGGCACGGCAACGGTTGGCAGCGCAGGTGTCGTCGGTTGGACTATCGGGGCGGCAGCCGCTGTGGTTGGTGCGGCAGCAGGGGCGGTGGTCGGCGCAGCGGCTGGCGCCGTTGTCGGTGCGGGTGCGGTCGTCGCCTGCGGCGGGCGGGTGGCCGTCGCCGCGCCGGCGGTGCCGGCGGCCCCCGCCGCACTCCCGGAGCTACTCGAACTAGAGCTGCTGCCCCCCGCGGGCGCGCTCGTTTCGACGTTGACGTTGACGTTGCGGTTGAAGGGTCCGCTGCGTGTGGCCGCCATTAGCATCAGCACGATTGCGATAAGCGCTGCGAGACCGCCCGCGATCATCAGCATCATGCGCTGGCGCTCGGCGGCCGCGTTGCGCGTGGGTGGAGTGACGTTGATCTGACTCATAGGTATCGTTATTCTGGCAGGGACGAGACGCACGTTCCGTGCCAGTTACGTTCCTTACGGCCTTCGTGGACGCTCCGCGGGCGTAGCTTTAGGGCGTGCCGATGCCGATCACGACACCGGATCGGCCGTGACCGGCACGATAACGCTGAGCGCCTGTGGCAGGACGCGGACCGAGATGGGGTTCACTTCAACCATCTCGCCATCCACCGTGACCGACTGCTGCGGCTCGACCTGCACCGTGATCTCGCGCGCTTGCCAGTGCTGTAGTGGCGCCGGGTTGCCGCTGCCGGTGAGCACGCTGGCCGCCACCGAGAGCAGCGACGGGAGATCGGAGCGCCGCACGACGATGACGTCAAGCAGGCCGTCGCTCACGCTGATGGCGGAGGCGAGTGTCAGGTTGGTGCGCCCCAGGCTGCCGGTATTGGCGATGATGCATGTCATGCCTTCGGTTTCACGCAGCTGGCCGTCCAGCGTGAGGTGGTAGCGCGCCATGGTCGGCTCGCGCAGTGCCTGCAGCGCGGAGAGCGCGTAGGCGAGCGTGCCGAAGCGATCCTTCTTCTCGCGGTCGGCCCCTTCTACCATCTCAGCCTCGAAGCCGATGCCAACCCGCAGCATGAACACCTGGTCGCCGATCTGGCCTACGTCGATCTTGCGCAGGCGCCCAGCGCCGTTGAAGACCAGCGCGCACGCCTCTTCGAGGTCGCCGGGGATGCCCAGCTCCACCGACATGACGTTGGCCGTGCCGCCGGGGAAGATGGCCAACGGCACGTCGGTGCCAACCAGCGCGCTCGTAACCTCACCCACGGTCCCGTCACCGCCGTACACGGCAACGGCCGGGTAGCCAGCCTCGATGGCTTGCCGCGTGTAGCGCTGGCCATCGCCGGCCTTCTTGGTGACGAAGACGTCCCAGTCCACCTTGGCGGCGTGGAAGGCGCGATTCAATATACCCAGGATCGGGCGGTCTTGGCCCGCCGCAGGGTTGACGATGACCGCGATGCGGTCGTAGCGCGGCGCGGGCCGCTCGCGGGCGTTCGGGTCGGGCGCCGGGTGATCACCCGCGGCTAAGGGATCGGCCGGTGCGTGGCCGGAGATGTCGTTGGGAGGCGCTACAGCCATGTGTATCCCCGCCGGTGCATGATCATCTTCGTGGCGCGTCGCGTAAGTTCGGACAGCCCCATGCCCGCGAAGGCGCCGATAGTGACGTCGCCGGGATAGTGCGCGCCGACGTAGACGCGCGAGAAGCCGATTGTCCCGGCTAGCGCGAAGAACAGCGGCGCCTTGCGCGGCCAGACGGTGCTGAGCACCCAGGCGCAGGCGAACGACGCGGTAGTGTGCCCGCTGGGGAACGACCAGCTGCCGGGCTTCTTCCCAACCACCAGGGCGCGAACCACGTCGATGAACGGCCTCTTGCGCCGGAAGAACGCCTTGACGGGATATTCGACGACGAACGTGGCGGCCGTCATACTCGGCAACAGTAGGACCAGCGCGCGGTTGGCGCCGCGTACACCCAGCAGCTTTGCGATCATCACGCCGCCGAGCCAGATCCAGCCGCCGACGGTCCAGACGCTGATGAGGTCGGCCAGCCGGTCGGTCCAGGCCGGGTGTGGGGCCCGGTTGATGGCGAGGAAAATGCGCGCATCGAATGCCTGCACCGGCCCCAGGCGGTGCAGCACCGCCTCTTTGAGCAGCTCCGCGCCACGCTCGGTCTCCGGCGGACTTACCGTCTGTCCCGGTCTGGTCGGCGTCAGCGCGGCCTGTGCGCCTTTGACGGCCGCCTCACCCTCGGCCGTCTGGGCCGCCGTCTGCTGCGCCGTCTCGGCCAGCACGGCGGCGGCTTCCACCTCGCGTGACGCGCCGCTGTCAGAGGCGATCTGCGCCGTCCGCGCTACTTCGGCGCCCGCGGGCGCCGGGTTGCGCTCCGCTGCGTTCGCCTGGGTCTGTTCGGTGGTGCCGGCGGCCAGCCGCTCGAGCTCGGCGACGATGCGCTCGGCGTCTTCGGGCGTACGGACCCGACGCAGCTCGTCTTCCAGCGTGTGCCGCACCTGGTCCTGCTGCTTGTCCAGGTTTGCCGTTGATTGGGTCACGGCGGAGCTAGGAGGCAAGCGGCGTGCCGGTCGTGGGCTGCGTGCACGTCAGGCTGCGTGCTCCAGGCGCAGGCGCGTGCGGCGGATCACCTCGTCGGTGAAGCCGCTCATGCTGGCGTGGCCCTTGAGGTCAGCGGTGCGCACGCCTTCGGCCACCGCGGCGAGCGCGGAATCGCGGATGGCGCCGGCTGCGAGGGCGGCCTGGGGATCGTCCATGTGGGTCAACAGCGAGGCGGCGGCCAGGATCATGGCCATGGGGTTGGCCACGTTCTTCCCCTCCAGGCGTGGCGCGGTGCCGTGCGGCGCCTCCGCCATCGCCACCGCCACCGACCAATCGTCTCGGAAGGCGAAGATCATCGACTCGGCGCCGGCGATGGAGCCGAACATCTGCATCACCATGTCGGAGAGCAGGTCACCGTCACGGTTGAGCGTGGGGACCACCAGTGATTCGCCGGCCTGGTTGAGCAGCAGCGCGAACAGCGCGTCGATCAGCACCGGCTCGTACTTCACTCCGGGGTGGCCCTGCGCCGCACGGTCCAGCTCCTCCTTGAACATGCCTTCGTAGGTGGCGCTGACGGTGAACTTGGGGCCGCCGAAGACCTTGGCGTTGTTGCGCTCGGCGTAGCGGAAGGCGAACTCCGCCACCGAGCGGCAGACGCGCCGCTCGATGCGGTCGGCGCGGAAGGCGACCTCGTCCATGCCGTCGGCCGTGCCCTCGCGCCACTCCTTGGCTCGATAGGCGTCGCCCACCGCCATGCGCACGATGGCCACCGGCTCGTGCACGCCACCCACCACGCGCACGCCCGGCAGGCGCCGGCCCACGCGCAGGATGACGGTAGCGCCGATCTCCTCGCGCAGGATGGCGTTGGGGCTGCCCACGTCCCCCGGCTCTTCGGGCGTGATGGTGGCGGCCTTGAGCCCCAGGCCCAGCTGGCGCATGGCGGCGCACGCCTCCACCACCACCTGATTCTTAGTCTTGCGGCGGTTTTCCAGGCGCAGGTCGAAGCGCCGCAGCTCTATGGGGAAGCCGACCACGTCCGGCTGCAGGACGCGGATGGCTTCTTCGAGGAGCTCCTGGCCGGTCTGGTCCCCTTCGAGGACGGCAATCGCGTGTGTGGGCATGCTCTTGTCCCCTGCAAGGAATGGACCTTGACCGTGGTGCCGCCCGACCGTTCGCCCTGAGCCTGTCGAAGGGCATGGTTCGACAGGCTCACCACGAACGGTGAGGCGGGTGAGGTCAACTCAGCTCTCGAACAACCGCGCCCGCTTGAAGCGCGGCTCGACGTACATGCGCTCCAGGTTGGACTCGTTGACCACGGCGACGTTGCTGACGCCGGGGTGCGCGCGGCAGGCGTCTTCGTTCACCTCCACGCCCAGGCCGGGGCGGCGCGGCACGTCGATGTGGCCGCCCACCACCGGCAGCTCGGTGCACACCTCGTAGCGCCACGGCACGTCGTTGGCGCGGTGCTCCAGGATCAGGAAGTTGGGGATGGACGACATGACGTGTACCGCGGCGGCCTCGCACAGCGGGCCGTTGGAGCCGTCGTGCGGCGCCATCATGATGTGGTGCGCCTCGGCCATGGCCGAGATCTTCTTCATCTGGTAGATGCCGCCCACCCGCCCCATGTCGGGCTGCAGCACGTCCACGATCTCGCGCTCGATCAGCTCGCGGCAGCCGTAGATGGTGCAGGAGCGCTCGCCCGCCGCCACCGGCACGCTCAGGCTTTCGGACACCTTCTTGAGGTTCTCGATGTTCTCGGGTGCCACCGGGTCTTCGTAGAAGAGGATGTCGTACTGCTCCAGCTCCTGCCCGACGCGGACGGCGTCCGGCACGGTGTACCAGGGGGCGCCGTGCACGTCGATGCACAGGTCGATGTCCGGCCCCAGCTCCTCGCGCATGCGGCGGATGTTTTTCACCGGGGTGCGCGTGCCGCCGCCCTTGAAGGCGGTGTAGCCGCCCTGCGCCATCAGCTCGCGGGCACGCTCCGGCTCGCTGGCGTGCGCGTAGACCCGCACGCGCTCGCGACACATGCCGCCGAGCAGGTCCACCACCGGCACGCCCAGCTTCTTGCCCAGGATATCCCACAGGGCGCACTCGATGCCCGTCATGGCGCCCGCGCCGACAACGCCGGTCATGCCGTGGCCCATCATGCCGAGCTGCATCTTCTGCCAGAGCAGCTCGATGCGCGTGGGATCAAGCCCCACCAGGATGCTCTTGAGGTCCTCGACTGCGGTCTCAATCACGCGCGGCCAACCGCTGGCCTCGCCCCAGCCGTAGATGCCCTCGTCGGTCTCTACTTTGACGAACAGCCAGTTGCGCCCGCCGCCGCCCCAGCCTCCGGGTGGCGTCGCGTCTACCAGCAGCGTCTTGATATCGGTGATTTTCATGTGTGTCCTTCCCTACTCCTCGATCAGCCCGTGCCCCCGCATCGTTTCCGGCACGGGGAGGCCCATCAGCGCCAGCAGTGTCGGCGCCACGTCCGCCAGGACGCCGCGCTCCTTGAGGCGCACGCCCGGAGGCGCGCCCACCAGGATTAGCGGGACCGGGTTCTCGGTGTGCGCCGTCTTCGGCTCTCCAGATCCCAGGTCAATCATCTCTTCGGCGTTGCCGTGATCCGCGGTGATGGCGGCGATGGCGCCCGCTCCGAGCGCCGCCTCCACCACCTGCCCAACCGCCGCATCCACCACTTCGGCCGCCTTCAGTGCCGCGTCGAGCTTGCCTGTGTGGCCCACCATATCGCCGTTGGCGAAGTTCAGCACGACAAAGGCGTGCTTTCGGCTCTTGATGTGCTGTACCGCCGCCGCCGCGACGCCGGCAGCGCTCATCTCCGGTTGCAGGTCATAAGTCGCGACTTTGGGTGATGGCACCAGCACGCGTTCCTCATTAGGGAAGGGCTCCTCGCGGCCGCCGTTGAAGAAGTAGGTCACGTGGGCGTACTTCTCGGTTTCGGCCAGGTGGCACTGGCTGAGTCCCGCTTCGGACACGACTCGCGCCACCGGCCACTCGACGTTCTGCGGCGGATAGGCGATCCCCTGCACCGGCAGCGCCGCCTCGTACTGGGTCAGCGTGACGTAGTGCAGCCCAGACAGGGTCGTATGGCGCTCGAAGCCGTCGAAGTCCGGCAGCAGCAGCGCCTGGGTCAGCTCCCGCGCACGATCGGCCCGGAAGTTGAACCACACCACGACGTCGCCATCGCGAATGATGGGGGAGGGTTGGGTGGCGGTTGCCCCCTCTCCTGCTGGGAGCGCTTCACTCGCTTCGACGATCGTGGGCAGCACGAACTCGTCGGTTGTGCCGTTCTCGTACGACGCGTGCATGGCGGCTTCTGCCGACGGCGCGCGCTCACCTTCGCCATCGACCAGCGCGGCGTAGGCGCGTTGCACGCGATCCCAACGAGTGTCGCGGTCCATGGCGTAGTAGCGGCCCATCACAGTGGCGATGCGACCCACGCCGGTCTCGGCCAGCTTCGCCTCCAGGTGTGGAAGGTCCTCCAGTGCTTGCTTGGGGGGCGTATCGCGTCCGTCCAGGAAAGGATGGACGGAGACACGCGTCAGGCCGCGCCGGGCGCACAGGTCCAATAGCGCGTAGAGGTGCGACGCGTGGCTGTGGACGCCGCCGTAGGAGAACAGGCCCATCAGGTGGAGCGTGCGGTTGCCGTCGCGTGCCGAGTCAATGGCAGCGCACAGCGCCGGGTTTTCGAAGAAGCGGCTAGTGGCGATCTCGTCGTCGATGCGCGGCAGCTCTTGCAGGACGCGGTAGCCGGCGCCCAGGTTGAGGTGACCTACCTCCGAGTTGCCGATCTGCCCCTCCGGCAGGCCCACCGCCAGGCCGCTCGCGTCGAGCACGCTGTGCGGGCTGGAGTCCCTGTAGCGGTCCAGGTCAGGCGTCCTGGCGGCGGTGATGGCGTTGCCGGGGCCGGCGGGAGCGATCCCCCACCCGTCGAGGATGATGAGGACACACGATCGCACAGGAGCCGCGGCGGGCGCGGGCGAGGCTGACGGGGCAGGCGCGTGAGAGTCGGGGGGCGAGGG
>CADCTC010000282.1:0-14966 GCA_902805635.1 uncultured Chloroflexota bacterium | reverse complement strand
GTCAGGGTAGCAAGGCGGTACCATTACAGTGCAGATGGCAGTCGCGCCTGGCATTGACCGCGGCGTGCAGCTGGACTTCGATGCCGAGTTCCTCCGGCGGCGGTTCCCGCCGCACAAGGTGGTGGTCCACGACAACGACTACACGCCGTTCGACGCGGTCACCAAGATCCTCCTCAAGGCCGTGCCCGGCATGACCGCCGAGCGCGCCTACGCACTCACCATGGAAATCCACACTACCGGCTCGGCCGTGCCGTTCGTGGGACCCAAGGAGCGGGCAGAGGCGGTGGCGTCGGTGATCCGCACCATCGGCATCAGGGTCACCGTGGAGCCGGACGAATGATGATCCGCGCGCACACGGCCCGTTCCACTGCGGGGTAAGGGACTACAGATGAAGGGGATCATCGTCTCCGGCGGTAAGGGCACGCGCCTGCGACCGTTGACCTACACCGGCGCCAAGCAGCTCGTGCCGGTGGCCAACAAGCCGGTGATGTTCTACGCGTTGGAAGATTTGATAGAGGCGGGCATCACCGACATCGGGATCGTGGTCCCGGCCGACTTCGCCATGGCGCGCGACCAGATCATGGCGGCGATTGGCGACGGGAGCCGCTTCGGCGCACGGGTGACGTACATCCCGCAGGATGCGCCGCGCGGCATCGCGCACGCTGTGGCCATCTGCCATGAGTTCGTCGGCGACGACAAGTTCGTCGTCTTCCTGGGCGACAACTTCATCCGCGAGGGGATCGCGCGGCAGGTGGCGGCGTTCAGCTCTGGAGCGATGAACGCGGTGCTGATGCTGCACCGGGTGCCCAACCCCCAGGAGCTGGGCGTCGCGGTGGTGGATGGTGACCGCATCGTTGAGCTGCAAGAGAAGCCGGCGCAGCCCAAGAGCGACCTGGGCATTGTCGGCATCTACATGCTCGACCATCACTTCTTCGAGGCGGCGGCGGGCCTAACGCCGAGCGCGCGGGGTGAGCTAGAGATCACCGACGCGCTCTCGCGTCTGATCGAGATGGGGCTGGACGTGCGGCCGCAGATGGTGGAGGGCTACTGGATCGACACCGGCAAGCACATCGACATGCTGGACGCCAACCGCCTGGTGCTGGATACGCTGGACGGGCGGATCGACGGGACGGTGGACGCGGAGAGCCGAACGGTGGGTCGCGTGGTGCTGGAGAAGGGGGCCCGGCTGGTGCGCAGCGTGGTGCGCGGACCGGCCATCATTGGCGCCGGTGCGTTGGTGGAGGACGCCTTCATCGGTCCCTACACTGCCATCGGCGAGGGCTGCCGCGTCGTGCGGTCGGAGCTGGAGCACAGCATCGTGCTCGACCACTCTAACATTGAAGATATCGAAACTCGCATCGAAGACAGCCTGATCGGCCGCAACGTGCGTCTGGTGCGCTCGGAGAGCAAGCCCCGCGCGCACAAGCTGCTGGTGGGCGATAACTCCACCGTGGGATTGGCCTGACCGGCAGTGGCAGTCTTGGAAGTCGTGGCCGCCAAACCGTGACCGGAGAAGCAGCGCCCACCAGGTACCGGCGGCGCCGGCGCGGTGGAGGAGGTGGCGGCTACAACACCGGCGACCGGCTGCCTCGTCCCCCGGTGCAGGTACGCCAGCCCGCCCCGGTCCGTCCGGCGGCGCCACCTGAGCCGGAGGAGGGCTATATCCTGGAGCTGCCGGACGGCCGCACTGTCTTCCGGGCGGCGACACAGCCGTCGCAGGCGCTGCGCCCCTCGCCGCGCGGCGACGCCTCGATCCCGCCGGGATTCCTGCTGACGCGTGGCCTGCGGCCGGGGGACCAGGCTCAGGCGCTGGTGGACTACTCGCAGCGCCGGCCGCAGGTAGTTGGCGTGCTGGAAGTCTCCGGCATGCTGCCCGCCGACGCTGCGAAGCGCCCGCGCTTCGACAACATGACCGCGGTACACCCCGAGCGCGCGCTGCGCCTGGAGCGGTCGGGCAGTGTCACGTCGCGTGTGTTGGACCTGTTCGCGCCTATTGGGCTCGGCAGCCGCGTGCTGGTGGTCTCGCCGCCCAAGGCCGGCAAGACGACGGTGCTGCGCGAGATCGCGTTGTCGGTCATCGAAAACCACCCTGACGCGCGCCTGATCTGCTGCCTGATTGGCGAACGGCCCGAAGAGGCGACCGAGCTGATGCGTCTGCTGCCGGCGCAGACCTCCACCGGGACGCCGGTGGAGGTGGTGGTCACCACCTTTGACGACGCCACCAGCCGCCACGCCGCGCTGGCCGAGCTGACCGCCGAGCGCGCCCGCCGGCTGGTGGAGAGCGGCCACGACGTGGTGCTGCTGGTGGACAGCATGACGCGCCTGGTGCGCGCCCACAACTTGGCGGTGCGCGGCCCGCAGGCCGGGCGCACCCTCTCCGGTGGCATGGCGGCCGGTGCGCTGATCCCGTCGCGCCGCTTCTTCGGCGCGGCGCGCGCTACATCCGAGGGCCAGTCGCTCACCGTGGTGGCGTCGTGCCTGGTGGACACCGGCAGCCGCCAGGACGATCTGGTTTATGAGGAGCTCAAGGGCACCGGCAACAGCGAGATCACGCTGGACCGCAAGCTGGCCGAGCGGCGCCTCTTCCCGGCGATCAACCTGCCCGCCACCGGCACGCGCCGCGAGGAGCTGCTGCTCCCGCCCGACCGCCTGGAGGCGGTACGTAAGGTGCGCGCCGTCTTCGCCACCGCAGAGAACCCCACCCGCGCCATGGAGCGCCTGATCGAGCGCCTGAACGCGACCGAGGACAACGACGCCTTCCTGGCGACGCTACCCGGCGGACGCTGAACTCCCCAAGCAGACGCTGGGTTGGCCAAAGGCACACGGAGCGCACGCTACCCTCACTGGTGATGGCTGACGATCGCGCTCCCTGGGGATCGCAGGACCCGGAGTATGGGTTTGCGCGCGTGGCGGCGGCGGTGCCGCCCTTGAAAGTTACGGACTTCGTCTTCAACCGGGAGCAGACGCTGGCGCTGTGGCGCCGGGCCAGCGCGGAGGGGGTGGCGGTGGCGGTCTTCCCGGAGCTGGGGCTGACCGGGTACACGGCGGGCGACCTCAACATGGACGGGCACCTGCTGCGCGCGGCGCTCGAGTCGCTGGCCTGGCTGGTAGAGCAGGGCGCTGCGGAGGGGCTGCGCACGGTGGCGTATGTGGGGATGCCGCTGTTCGTGCACCCCGGGGTCTACAACTGCGCCGTCGCCATTCAGGGCGTTGGCGGGCCTGACGGTGCCGGGCAGGTGCTGGCGGTGACGCCGAAGGCGTACCTCCCGAACTATGGCGAGTTCTACGAGCGGCGCCAGTTCCGCGATGGGCGCCAGCTGCCGGCGGGGATGGAGATCGAGCTGATGCGGCAGCGCGTGCCGTTCGGGCTGGACATCCTGCTCGCGGCGGAGAACATGCCTGAGCTGGTGGTGGGCGCCGAGGTGTGCGAGGACGGCTGGACGCACCACGCGCCGAACGCGTTCCTGGCGAGCGCGGGGGCCACCGTGATCGGCAACCTGTCGGGCAGCCCATTCAAGCTAGGGCGCAGCGAAGCGCGCCACCAAGTGTGCTGGAAGGCGTCGGGACCGGGCATGTGCGCCTTCATCTACTCCGGTGCCGGACCGGGCGAGTCATCGTCGGACGTGGCGTTCGACTCGCACGCGCTGCTCTACGAGAATGGCTGGCTGCTATCCGAGTCGAAGCGCTTCTCAAGGGAGCCGCAGCTGATAGCGGCAGACGTCGATCTTGAGCTGCTGGTCCACGAGCGGCTGGCATCGGGCACGTTCGGCGACTGCTCGATGGCGAACATGCCGGCGATGCGCCACGTAGCATTTCAGGCGCACGGTCCTCAGGCGTTCCAGCCACTCCGGCGGCCCATCGAGCGGCACCCGTTTGTGCCCAAGGACGTGGGCACGCTGGCGACGCGATGCTGGGAAGTGTTCGAGATCCAGACCAACGCGCTGATCACGCGCATGCAGCATTTTGGGAACGACCGGCTGGTGCTGGCGCTCTCCGGTGGTCGCGACTCGACGCTGGCGGCGCTGGCGTGCGCCAACGCGCTGGACCAGATGGGCCACCCGCGCACCAACCTGATCTGCGTCTCCATGCCGGGCCTGGGCACCACGCAGCAGACGCGAGAGGCGTCGCGCCGGCTGGCGACGGCGCTGGGCGCGTCGTTTGACGAAGAAGACATCCGTGAGGAGTGCTACCTGATCCTGCGTGACCAGCAGCACCGCGCGGCGGTGGCGTACCAGCAGTGGGAAGAGGCGCAGCGTCAGGACAAGGAGAAGGCGCCCCACCACAGCACCGATCGGTTCGTCCAGTTCCTGGCGCACCACCCGGACGTGGCGGACGTGGAGCTGGAGAACGTGCAGGCGCGCATCCGTAAGCTGCGCGTGCTGACCAAGGCCAACCGCTACCGCGAGCCGGGCCACTACGCCCTGGAGATCGGCACTGGCGACCTCTCGGAGAAGGCGCTGGGCTGGTCCACGTATGCAGGCGACCACATCAGCATGTACGACCTCAACCCCGGCATTCCCAAGACGCTGGTGGAGTTTGTCATCCGCTGGGTGGCCAACGAGCGGGTCGGCGCGTGGTCTGGACAGTCGCCGGAGCAGGCGGAAGAGCTCAAGCAGGCGCTGTTCGACGTGCTGGAGGCGCCCATCTCGCCGGAGCTGCTGCCGGCGAGCACAGAAGGGCGCATCGCACAGCTGACCGAGAAGACGCTCGGCCCCTACGAATTGCACGACTTCTTCCTGTACTGGTTCGTGCGCCACCGCACGCGGCCGGCGCGCATCCAGCTCCTCGCGGAGCAGGCGTTCGAGGGCGCCTACGAGCCCGCCGAGATCCGCAAGTGGCTGACGCACTTCTTCCGGCGCTTCTTCAGCAGCCAGTGGAAGCGCGACTGCACCGCGGATGGCCCTAAGGTGGGGGCGGTGGCGCTCTCGCCGCGCGGCGACTGGCGCATGCCGTCGGACGCGGTGGTGAGCTCGTGGCTGGCGGAGATCGAGCGCGGAACAGAAGGGCAGACAACGACGACATGACGAGCTCAACAGGCGCGCACCAATACGGCGCATCGCGCGAGCACGACGCAGAGTACGAGGCGTCGCGCAAGCGCTACCTGCGCGTGCCCGTGGAGCCGCTGGAGCTGCATACCGGGCCCGGCAGAGGGCCAGGAGGGCCCGCCGCAGAGACGTACCGGGCGATGGCGCGGTCGAGCGGCCCGATGCGCAACTTGGGCGAGGTCTTCACCGGCTGGGAACGACTGCTGGCGGCCGAGGACCAGGTGGCCTGGTTGACCATCGCCGGGGCGTATGTGCCGTTTGGACTGGGCGCCACGGTGCGCGGGATGGTCGAGCACCGCCTGATCGACGTGCTGACGACGACGCCAGCGCAGCTGACGCACGACCTCACCGCGACGATGGGCCACCGCTTCTACCGTGGGTATGAAGAGGTAGACGACAACGTACTGACCGAGCTGGATGTAAACCGCTACTGGAACACGTTCGGGGACGAGCATGAGCTCAACGCCAATGCCGAGCCGACCTTCGCGTTCCTGGAAACGCTGGACGCGGGGCGGCCGTACACGTCGAGCGAGTTCTTCTACCGCTTTGGCTCGTGGCTGACCCAGAGTGGGACCAAGCGCGCGGAGGGCATCCTCACCGCCTGCGCCGCAGCCGGCGTACCGATCTTCTGCCCTAGCCCCGGCGATGCCGACATGGCCGCCGAGATTGCGCTCTACCGCAAGCGCACGGGTCGCGCCATCCTCCTGGATCCGGCGAAAGAGGTGATGGACATGGTCGCGCTCAATGCGGCCATCGAAGACGCGGGCGCACGCGCGGGCATCATCACGCTCGGCGGCGGAGCGCCGCGCAACTACGCGCAGCAGGCGATGGCCTGCGCGTTCATTCTCGAACGGAGCGACCTGCGGCGCTACAACTACGGCCTGCGCATTTCCCTGGACCCGGTGCACACCGGCGGCCTCTCCGGCTCGTCGGTTTCTGAAGGCAAGACCTGGAAGAAGTATTCGGACGATACGGTCATCGCGGAGTACTTCGGCGACTTTATGGCGCCGCTCTACCAGATGGCGCAGGCGCTGGTTGACGAGCGCGCCGGTCAGCCAAAGCGCGACCCGGTCCGTGTCCGCTACGGGGATGACGGCCGCATGCTGGTGACAGTTGGGGAGACTGAGGCAGACGTGCAGGAGGCGTACGACTACCGCTGACGTGGTTGGGCTGACCATTCCGGCAAATAGTGCGCCCCGGAATGTTACGACTGTTGAGTTTGTTCCGTAATCGTCTTGGCACAGACGTAACGTTCCCGGGCATCACTCATGCTGACGTATGGCGTTGGGAACAGTGGAGGAACCGAACCATGCTGCCCCGCCCCGCCAAGCTCCGCGCGCTGGACGCCGCTGACTCGACCGAGCCGGCCGACGACTCACCGCCGGCGGAAGACAACCGCCACTGCCGCACGTGTGGTGCACCGCTGCCCGACCGTGCGTCGCGGAGCCGGGCCATCTGTCGCCTGTGCAACGCGCAGACGTGGTTTGGCTACCTGGCGGACGCGACGGCACGGCGCCGGCGGGCAACCCAGAGGCGCGCGGCCTGATCTGGGGCTCAGGCCAACGTTAGCCTGACCACTGTGTCAATGGGGTCCGGCGCCTGAGCCGGCGCGGCGATGACCGTCTCACCGGATGAGGCGGCTTCCATGGTGAGCGTGGCGCTGCCCGCGACGAGTGCGGCGGCGGTGATCCGGCGGCCCGTCGACGGGAGATGCAGGCGGCCATCCGCGGGCCAGTCGAAGACGTGCAGGTAGACCGTGTTGGGATCACGCCGGCTGGCGGTGGTGCGGCCCCAGCCCAGTCCTTGCAGGGGGCCGGCCGTGGTGCCGTAGACGCTCTCACCGTTGGCGTCCAGCCAGCGGCCCATCGCCTCCAGGCGCTCCACGCTGGGCTGCGGGATGAGGCCCTCGGAAGTGGGGCCGACGTTGAGCAGGTAGTTGCCGTTCTTGCTGGCGATGTCCACCAGCTTGCGGATCAGGTCCTCGGCGGACTTCCAGTCTTCGTCGTAGTGCTTGAAGCCCCAAGTGTGATTAATGGTGGCGGGGACCTCCCAGTCCATCTCCACCTTCTCGTCGGGGATCACGTTGTCGCGCGTCTCGGCATAGTCGCCCACGTCGTTGCCGATGCGGCCGTTCACCAGGCAGTCTGGCTGCAGCTCATGCACCAGGTTGGCCAGAAAGTGGCTCTGCTCGGTCGTCATGCGCTTGGGCGTGTCGAACCAGATCATGCCGATGGGGCCGTAGTTGGTCAGCAGCTCGCGCACCTGTGCGGCGGCGTACTCGCGCACGTAGGTGTCGAACTGCTCGTCGGCCGGTACCTGGTAGTCCCAGTCGTTGCCGTCACCCCATTTGTGGTGCCAGTCCTGGGTCTGTGAGTAGTAGAAGCACAGGCGGATGCCCTGGCGGCGGCACTCCTCGGCAAGCTCCTTGATCGGGTCGCTCTTGAAGGGCGTCGCGTCCACGATGTCGTAGTCGCTGACCTTGGAGTCGTAGAGTGCGAACCCATCGTGGTGCTTGGCGGTGATGGTGAGGTACTTCTGGCCGGCGCGCTTGGCCAGGCCAACCCATTCTTTGGCGTCGAACTTGACCGGGTTGAACTGCTTAGCCAGCTGCTCGTACTCGCGCACGGGGATGCGGGCGCGGAACATGATCCACTCGCCGATACCGGCGATGCGCTCGCCCTTCCACTCGCCGGCGGGGATGGCGTACAGCCCCCAGTGGATGAAGAGGCCGAAGCGCGCGTCGCGCCACCAATCCAGGCGCGGATCGCTGCGCGCCTCCGAACGCTGCGCCGCGCCGCGCCGGATGGGGCCTTCGTCGGCAGCGGCGCCGGCGCCGGGCGCCGGTGGTGTGGTGGATGTCGTCATTGGGCTCCTAGATCACGCCGGTGGCGGTGAGGATCTCGCGCGGGTTCATGGGCAGGCTGGTGAGGCGCACGCCGAGCGCATCGTGCAGCGCGTTGGCGATGGCTGCGAGCGGCGGCACTAGCGACACTTCGCCGACGCCGCGCACGCCGAAGGGGTGGCCGGGGTTGGGCACCTCCACGATCACCGTATCGACGCGCGGCACGTCGTAGCAGGTGGGCATGCGGTAATCGAGCAGCGAGGCGTTGGTCATCTCGCCGCGCGCGTTCATGTAGTACTCTTCATTGAGCGCCCACCCAATGCCCTGCACGACTGCGCCCTGCAGCTGGCCCTCAACGTAGCTGGGGTGGACCGCCTTGCCGGCATCCTGCACGATGGTTGCACGCAGCACCTGCGTCTTGCCCGTCTCCGGATCAACCTCTACGTCGGCGATGATCGACGCGAAGGCGTTGCCCCGGCCGGCTGGCTGGACGTTAGCGCGCCCGATGATCGTGCCGCCCGATCCGGGCAGCTTGGCTGCCAGCTCCTTGAATGTGAAGCGCTTCGCCTGGTCGCCCTGGCCAGTGGCGAGGACACCCTTCTCGAAGGTCACTTCGTCTGGACTGACTGCCCAGATGCGCGCGGCGCGGTCCTTCATCTGGCGGATGACGTCGCGCGCCGCCTCGATGGCGGCGATGCCGGTGGCGAAGGTGGTGCGGCTGCCGCCGGTGTTGCCGGTGTAGCCGATGGAGTCGGTGTCGCCGACCATCGGCTTGATGTCGTAGGCGCCCAGGCCCAGGATCTCCGCCGCTTGCATAGCAATGGAAGGACGCGTGCCGCCGATGTCTACCGACCCCTCCAGCATGCTGACGCTGCCGTCCGGGTTGACGCTCAGCGTGCACGACGACTCGCCGGCGCCGTTGTGCCAGTAGCCGATGGCGAGGCCACGCCCGGTCTTGCCGCCCTTCGGCCCGACCTTGGGCAGCGGAGCGAGCCAGTGCTCGTGCACTTGAGTGGCCTCGATGACTTCCACCAGGCCGACCTTGCCGAACGCCGTCCCGTCGATCTTACGCGCGCCTTCCTTTGCCGCGTTCTTCAGGCGCACTTCCAGCTTGTCCATGCCGAGCTGCTCGCACAGCTCGTCCACCACCTGCTCGACGGCGAACGCCGCCTGTGGCGCGCCTGGCGCGCGATAGGCCGCCGACTTGGGCTTGTTGACCACCACGTCATAGCCATCCACGCGCGCGTGGGGGATGTCGTAGCAGGAGAGCGCGCACCCGGTGGCGCCGCCGATCGACGACCCGGGATAGGCGCCCGCTTCCATGCGGATATCCACCTCGGCGGCGACGATGCGTCCGTCACGCGTTGCGCCCATCTTGACGCGGGTCCACGACGCTGGCGCGGGACCGCTGCCCTGCAGCACCTCGGCGCGTGTCATAGTGACCTTGACCGGCTTGTTGGCCTTGCGCGACAGCAGGGCCGCCACCGGCTGCACGTAGATGGGGTTCTTGCCCCCGAAGCCGCCGCCAATCTCCAGCGGGATGACGCGGAGCTTGCCCACCGGCTGGCCGAGCACGCGCGAGCACTGGTCGCGCGCGCCGAAGGCCCCCTGGGTGCTGCACCAGATGGTGAGCTGGCCGTCGGCGTTCCACTGAGCGGTGGCGGTCTGCGGCTCGATGTAGCCTTGGTGGACGGTGGCGGTCTTGAACTCGCGCTCGGCCACCACTTCGGCCAGCCCGAATCCCTCCGCCAGGTCACCCTTCTCGTGGCGGAAGTGGCGCGAGACGTTGCTCGGCGTCTCAGCGATGGCGCCGAGGGAGGAGGTGCGCAGCGTCTCGTGCAGCAAGGGTGCGCCCGGCTGCATGGCAACTTCGACGTCGGTGACGGCCGGCAGCGGCTCGTACTCCACGTCAATCAGCTTGAGCGCCTCTTCCGCCACGTGGATACTGGTCGCGGCGACGGCGGCGATGGCGTGGCCCTTGTAAAGCGCCTTGGAGGTAGCGAGGATGTTGTCCTTGAGATAGCGCAAGTTGATCGCGCCTTCGCCCAGGTCCTGGATGCGATCCTCGACGGCGGGGAGATCGGCGGCGGTGACGACGGCGCGCACGCCAGGGTGCGCTTCTGCCCTGGACGTATCCAGGCGCAGGATGCGAGCGTGCGCGTGCGGGCTGCGCAGTATCCGGCCGTGCAGCAGCCCCGGCAGCCGGATGTCCGCGCCGTAGATGGCGCGCCCGGTGACCTTGTCCACGCCGTCGTGCCGCACGGGGCGGGTGCCGACTACGTCATAGCTGGTGGTGCTGAGCACCACGTTCTCGCCGTAGATGGTGTCCGCAGCGGCGCCATTGCTGCCGTTAGGGCCACCTGCCCCGCTGGCGCCGTTCGCGCCGTTGGCGCTGCCAGGTGTGGTCGTCTGCGTAACCGGTCTCTCGCTGATGGCCATCGTCGTTGTTCTCCCGCCTTTGCAGGGTAGTTGTACCGCACTTGGCGCGAGGCTGGCTTATGCGAGCGGGGTGGCCCGGTGCTGAGATAGGGCAGTTTTTGTTGTCATTTGTTGTCCGTTGTTGCCCCTCTCCCACGGTGACGGCTGCACGTGCAGCTCTAGCAGTCAGCATGGACAAACGGGATGGTAGGGCTGCTTTTTGTGATCCTTTGTGACTGATTGTGATTATGGCCACACGGAACAGGAATAGCTCGACCACTACAGGCACGCGATCAGCGGGCCGGCGATGTGGCGAGTCCTCATTACTAAGACGTTTGGCGACGGGAAAACCGGCATGCCAATGTCGAGCAGCGGGCCGCCGCCGGCGGCCCGCCCGGCTCAGTCTGAGAACCGCGCGGTCCTCGCCTGTGCGCCAAATAGCGCAAGCTCAGCGGAGCCGGGATCAGGGCGTGTCGTCATCAGCGGTAGAGAAGTACTCGCACGCCGCGCTCGTGCAATGCGGGCCAGTTGGGGTCCAGGCTGGCCGGGGTTTCAAGGCGGGCGGCGGAGAAGAGCGCGATGGCAGCATCGGCGTTGGCGAGCGTGTCCTGCTCGGCGCGGCTGCTATCAGTCGCCAGGAGTGGGTAGCCGTCCAGCTCACGCACCCGATCCCAGGCGCGGTCCCAGAGTCCCTTGATGAGGTAGGTGAGGTCGCGGTACCCGACCAGGCGGTTCCATTGCGCAGGGTACCGGCGCCGCAGCCGGGCCAGGTACAGCTCGAGGTGGTAGAGCTGCCGCAGGATGGAGTACCGGGCGCGCGACGGGCCGTGCGGCAGGACCGAGTACAGCGCCATCTGGAGCTCGGCGTCGCGCGTGTAGGCGTTGAGCTCGTCCAGCACTGTATGGAGGTTATTGCCGGTGTCGGGCGGCAGCGCCAGGTACGTGCGATCAAAGTCCTGCGGGTCCCCGATATCTTCCAGCAGCTCGGGCGTCGGGAACCACTCGTCAAAGCCACCGCCATACACCCCCAGCCAGGCGCCATCAGCGGCATACCAGTGAGTGCCGGGGAGGCGGATCGGCTCGCGCACGTCTGGGCGCTGGTTGCCTGCACGCGTGCCGACGTGGATGTACTCGTGGTAAAGGGTGACCAGCGCGCGAGAGAGCCGGTCTGGGGCAGCGGTGGTGACCTGTGACCACCAGAACCGAGTGACGTGGGACAGGTCCGTGGCCGCCTGTGAGGTGGCCACGCGCGTCAGGAGGAGGTACGCCGGTGGATGCTGCTGCCGCGCCAGAGCCAGGCCGTGCAGCGCAAGCTCCGCCTCCGCTGCCGTCGAGGCGTGGCTGAGCGCCAGCGCGACCAGCGCCTCTTCGCGGTAGGGCTCGGGTTCGAAGTTCCCCTCCGGAGGTCGGTACTGCCCTGTCTGCTCTACTCCCACAGCTAGCGGAGCAGACGGGGCAGCTGGGGCAGCACCCGATTCCAGCCCCAGCTCGGATTGCGCGATGGCCCGGCGGGTCAGGACTGACGTTGGGGCGAACAGGGCACTAAGGGCGAGTGTGAGCGCGGCGCGATGTCGCACAAGAGGAACCTTTCGGCGGAGTCCAGGTGTCCGGGGCTCTCCGGAGTCCTGGGACGTGCGCCGGCGCGCGTCACGCCAAGGAGAAGATGCAGAGACAGTACCAGGCGGAACGGCCCCAGTTCGGGTCCGACTGTTACAGAACAAGAAGGTGGCCAGGATCTTCCGCCCGCCCTGGAGGCGCTGGTGGGGCAGCCGGGCGCAGACGGCACGCACGTGGACTTCCTGCTGTACTTCAAAGGCACGGAGGACCTCCACCCTACAATCGTTTGCCGTGACGCCCACCGACGACGACCAGATCCTTGCTCGCTTCCCGCAGCCCCAGCACGTCGACCTGCCGTCGGGTGTGCGCCTGGCGTATCGCGAGTGGGGATCCCTCGACGCTCCGCCCGTGCTGCTGATCCACGGGATCACCAGCTCATCGCTGAGCTGGGCACGCGTCGCAGCGGCGCTGGCGCCGCGCTATCGCGTGCTTGTGCCCGACAACAAGGGCCACGGCGACTCGGCACGCCCACCGTCAGGCTATCGGTTTGACGACCAGGCGGAGGAGACCGCCGGGTTCCTTCATACGCTGGGCGTGGAGCGTGCGCGCGTCGTCGGCCATTCATGGGGTGGCGCCATTGCTGTCTCCCTGGCATCCGGAGACCACGCTGACCTGGTCGAGCGACTCGTGCTCGAAGACCCGCTCGTCGGGCTGTCGCAGCAGCGCCGTGCCCAGATTGGCGCCGGGTACAGTGCACAGGTCGGCCTCACACGTGCGGAGGCCGAAGTCCGGCTGCCCGCGGTCGTCAAGCCCGGCTGGACCGACGAGGACGCCGCCGGCAAGCTCGACGCTATGGTCAAGGGCAGCCGCGCGGCGGTTGAGGCGGTGTTCGCGGAGAACGGCGGGTCTGACTTGCGCCCGCGCTACGCGCACCTGCGTTGCCCCGCGCTGATGGTGCGCGCCGCGCCCGACCTGGGCGGCATCGTTTCGGACGCGGCGCTGGCGGATATCCGCCGGTTCGCACCGGCGCTGCGCGTCACCGCCGTGTCCGGCGCAGACCACAACATCCACCGCACCCGCTTCGACGACTTCATGGCCACCGTCGAGCCGTTCCTGGACGGTCAAGACCGCTAAGCAAGCGGCCCACGGTCCACGTTGCTTGTCCCGCTTGCCTGGCCCGTTCCCTGGCGGGGCAGTACACTGGGAGCAACCGGCCACCAGGCCCGGCGTTCACGGTGCGTTTGCGGAGGGCCAGCATGCTCCAGAACACCACGACCACACACAGCACGCGCGTCTCGCGCCGCGCCGCCGTCCTGGGAGGGACGGCGCTGCCGCTCGTTGCGCTCGCCGCTTGCGCGCCCGGTGGACGCGCGACGGACGCTCCTTCCGCGGTGGGCACGCGCGAAGTGACGCTGCGCTGGACCACCTGGCAAGGCGCCAACAGCCCGATGGTGGACGCGTCATCTAAGGGCGCTGCGCTCTTCGCGCAGAAGTACCCCAAGGTCAAGGTGACCCCCGAGCCCGATCCTGGCGCGGAGAAGCTGTTCGCCGAGATGGTCGCTGGCACCGCCGCCGACGTGATGGGCCAGTGCTGCGCCACCCTCCCCACCTGGGCGCAGAAGGGCATCCTCACTAACCTCGATCCGCTCGTGAAGCGCGACTGGAAGGACACGCTCGTCAAGGACTTCTCAGAGGTCCAGTACAACTACTTCTGGAGCAAGGAAGCGGGACGCTACGCAGTGCCCATGTACATGGGCACAAGCGCGCTCTACTACAACAAGGACCGCTTCACCCGCGCGGGTGTCCCCTTCCCTGATGACACTTGGGACTTCCCAAAGTGGCAGGACGCCATGCGCCGCCTGACCAATATCAACCAGGAGCAGTGGGGCTTCTACCCGCGCATCTCGCGGGGCACACGTAACTTCCTCGTCAACGGCGGCGGCGGCAACCTGGTGGATCCCAAGGACGACACCAGGGCCGTGTTCGACCAGGCCCCGGCGCTGGCCGTGTTCCAGTGGCTCCGCGACCGCACGTGGCAGGACAACTCCGCCATCCAGCGCGGGCAAGAGGCCGGCAACAGCCGTGAGATGTTCGCCCGCGGAAGGGTGGCCACGATCATCGACGGTTCCTTCGAGCTACAGACCGTGCTCCGGGCCGGGCCGGACACCGACTGGGACCTCGCCCTAATTCCCAAGGGGTTCAAGGAGCGGCGCAACCGTGCCACCGTGGACGGCTGGGTGATCTGGAAGGAAGTCAAGAACAAGGACGAGGCGTGGGCACTCATCTCATTCCTCCAGAGCGACGAGTGGTGGGACGTCAACATGCCCATCACCGCGCAGCAGCCCACGCGCATCTCGCTGCAGGCCAAGTACCCGGACGTGCTCAAGCGCAGCCACTCTGCATTCGCCGGCAAGAACATGAACGTCTTCACGCACCCGGTGATCAACAAGTACGTCGGGCCGCAGGAGAACTGGCGCCTGGACGACCTGGCCGCTCCCATCTACGAGAAGGCGTGGACCGATGCGGTGGTCGACAACAAGGTTGCCGTCGCGGACGCCTTCAAGCAGGCTGCCGCCGAGATCGCCAACCTCCACAAGCAGCAGCTCGGCAAATAGGTTCCGGCCGGAGCGTCTACGCAGCCAGCAGCGGCTGCAGCGCTTCCCCGTCGGCCGTGATGCCGCACGTGCCCAGGTAGCGATGAAGCTTGCGCAGACCCAGGGCGAGACGCGTCTTCACGGTACTCACCGGCACGCCCTGCGCCTCGGCGATCTCGCGTTGCGTGCACCCGCCAAAGTAGGCCAGCGTCAGAGCATGACGCTGCTCCTCGGGAAGCGTTGCCAGGCCGACGCGGACGGCCCGGCGCTGCTCCTCGATCCAGACCAGGTCAGGCACGTCCGGGCTGCCATGAGCCAGCTCCCGTGACGGTGGAGCGTCCGCGCCGCCGGCCGGCGCGGCGCTGCCGGCGCTCCGGAAAAGGCGCCACGCCGCAGGCGGGCGGCGGCTGGCGGCGCGCAGCTCTTCAATGCCGGCGTTGCGCGCGATGCGCAGCAGCCACGTGCCGAGCCGCCCCCGGCCGGGCTCGTACTGTGCGGCGCCGCGCCACA
>CADCTC010000281.1:414-5191 GCA_902805635.1 uncultured Chloroflexota bacterium | reverse complement strand
GAGAGAACTATGGCACTTCCTAGAGACTTTGAAGAGTGGCCGGCCATTGCGATCGCACGGTTTAAGCCGGTTAAGCGCATCAATGGCTACAAGGTTATCTGTGGGATGGTTCCAAGCGGGGCGTCTCAGCCGTGCCCCGGATTTCTCGGTGACGCCACCCGTGTGGCTGCTCCGTGGCATTCAGGGTGTCACCCCCACCACGCCTTCGACTTGCAGGAGGTTCTTTCCCACGATGCGCACATGGCCGACTTTCTTGGGCCGGACCATCGCGAACGTCAGAGTGAGCGCCGAGGTGCCCTGCTGAGGGCCACGGCCAAAGGCGCAGGAGATGTTCCTCCAGGACCGGAGGACTGGGCGCTGGAGGTCGGAGGCGGCTGGCATCGGTATCCGAACGGGACGTTTATTGTCCGTTTCCCCACCATGGGCCACGCGTGCCAGAAGTACCCCAGGCGCCCGCCTCCAGAGCGTCTCGTGCAGGCGATGCTAGAGGAAGGTTTGGGCAACGACAACGGCTTATATATCACTCGCAAGGGCACCAAGTGGTCCTATATGGACGAGCCGTTCAGAAAGGACCGGGTGACCGTTGACGTAGGCAGCACGCCTATTCTGCCTTCGGTCGTTGCGTGCCCCGTGTGCTTCTATTACAACCGAGTCGATCCACCGGCAGAAGCCCCAAACACTACCTGTGCCGTTGGGGCCTAGGCCACACACTGCAACCAGTGCTATACTGGTACTAACTGCATAACCCGCGGCGACGTGCGCCTAGGGCACCCTCAGAGTCACCTTCGGGGTGACACACCGGGAGCCCATCAGAGTGGATCAGTGTGCCCATCGAATGATGGCCCTGACCCTAGGAAGGCGCACGTTTTTTCATGCCCCGGAAAACACCCATCACCGTCACGTTGGTCATCGACCCAGCGGAGATGTCGCGGCGAGGCCGCATCGGCGCCTATGTGCGCCACTCACGTCACGATGCTGGTGAGACTGCTGCGCGAGCTCGCGCTGGTCTCCAGCGCCGCTTCGAGCGCGAAGTAGACCCAATCGGAGTGCTGCCGGCCGTCGAGCTGGCATGCCGCGTGGAAGAGGCGAAACGCGCCTACTTCTCACGCATCTCCCGATCACGCCGCAGCAAGAGCAGCGGCCGCGCGCCGCCTTCCTAGGTTCGCTAACGCAGACGGCCGCCGGGTCACTACCCCGGCGGCCGTCAATGAGAACCGACCCACCCGACGAAAGGCGACCGACCCTCAATGACGGACTATGCACGCACGGCCACGCGCCGTGCAACACATCCACGCTTCTTTACTCTGGTAGACCCGCACAACCGACTCCCAGCAGACGAGCGCGATCGGCGCGCGTACTACGCCATGAAGGCGGAGAACGCGCGGCGCAACTACCGGCGCTGGAAGGGACGCCAGCAGCGGGCGGAGGGCCAGACGCATGCAGCGGCCTGATCCCAACCGTGAACCGAAGGTGTCGCCCGCACCCCAAGTAGTCCTGCTGCGTCGCTCAGACGATCTAGTCGATGACCAGGCGGCAGCGAGGCTGGGGCTCGCCCTAGCTATCGCGTTAAACGGCATCCCGACTGCGGAGGTACGCGATGAGCGTGCAGCCTGACCCCGACCGCGTCGCCGATGCTGGGGCGCCGCGCGATCTCTACCCAAAGGACCGCAACTCCCAGGGTCAGCCCCTGGAGCACACCCGCCCGAAATGCAGAAGCGCCGTCCCCGCCAAGAGACCGGCGCCCCGCAGTGCGTGAAAGGACCCCAAGCATGAGACCCACGACAATCTTACGCCATCCGCCCTCGGCCGCGTCCCGCTGGATCGACACGGTCACGAGGGGACCGGCGGCCCACTGCCACGCGTGCGGCCGCTGGATCGGGCGCTTTGCCGGCGCCTGGGGCGGCCGGCACACCGCATGGTGCAGCCGCTGCGCCACTGCCCTCGACGACATGGCGAGGGACGCATGACCACCGTCCTCGCACGGGCCCGCTCCTACGTCGGCGGCGGGCTCTCCGTCATCCCGATCGCGGACGACGGCAGCAAGGCGCCCGCCATCGGCTCGTGGTCTCCCTACCAGGACCGCCAACCGACCGATGCGGAGCTGGCCCGGTGGTTCCGCACCGGCCGCTACGGCATCGCCGCGGTCTGCGGCCCGGTCAGCGGGCACCTGGAGCTGCTGGACGTGGACGACCCGGCACTCGTGCGCCCCTTCCTTTCGAAGGTCGAGGAGACGTGCCTCGGCCTGTTGCGGCGCTTGGTGCTCATACAAACGCCGCGGCCCGGACTTCATATTCCCTACCGCTGCGAAGCCGCCGCCGGCGTGGGCAACCTGAAGCTGGCGCGGGGCCTGCGCCTGCACCCCGAGACGGCCGAGCCCAAGAAGAAGACGCTTATCGAGACGCGCGGCCGGGGCGGGTACTTCCTCACCGTGGGTAGTCCCGCGGCGTGCCACCCGATGGGCCGGACGTACCGCCTGCTGCGCGGCGACCTGGCGGCCGTGCCGACGATCAGCGCGGCCGAGCGTGAGGCCCTGCACCTCGCAGCGCGTGCGTTCCACGAGTTGGCAGAGATGGCCCCCGTGGAGCACCCCAAGACGCAGACGTCTGAGCGGCGGGGAGACCGGCCGGGGGACCACTACGCCGGCCGCATGACGTGGCGCCAGATCCTGGAGCCGCACGGCTGGCGCCTGGTCCGCACCCGCGGCGAGACGGGCGACTGGCGGCGTCGCGGCAAGGGGCTGGGCATCAGCGCCACCACGCACCACTCGGACGCCGACACGCTCTACGCCTTTTCGAGCAACGCCGATCCGTTCGAGGACGGTGAGAGCTACGGCAAGTTCGCCGCGTACTGCCTCCTCAACCACGCGGGCGACTATCACGCCGCCGCGAAGGCGCTGGCGGCGCAGGGCTACGGCGCGCGTGCGCTGGAGCTCGATCTAGGCGAAGAGATCGTCAAGCCGGACGGCTCTCGAGTCGTGCGCCTCCCTTCGTATGAGCGCCCCTGTGGCGTGCTGCTGGCTTCACTGCGGGGGGGTGCCGCATGAGCGGCCCCACGCTGTACGAGCTGCCCCAGCCCGTCGAGGTGCCCGTGGCCGGCACGGACGCGGCCGTCCACATCACCCACGTCGGCCGCGGGGCCAATGGGCTGCACATCGGTCGCGTCCACATCCTCAACGGCAAGGACCTCGCCGTCGCTGTGCTGAGCTTGGACGACGACCTCGCCCGGCGCCGGCTGGTGCGGCAGGCGCTGGAGAGCGACCCGAGCCTGCACGAGCACGCAGGCGCCGTGGGGCAGACCCTGGTGGCGGCCGCGGCGGGACTGCGGCGCGCCGTCTCCGCGCAAGCGCTCACCATCCCGGTCGCACCGGACGCTGCGGACGCAGCCGAGGGCCACCGTTCGCAAGCAACCCAGCTGGTGGACCTGGCGATCAAGAGTGACGCCGAGTTCTTCCACACGCCAGAGGGCGAGCCCTACGTCACCTTCGACGCCGGCGGCCGCCGTGAGACGTGGCTGCTCAAGGCCAAGGGCTTCCGCCGCTGGCTGCAGCGGTGCTTCTTCGAGCAGACCGAACGCGCCGCGGGATCGCAGGCGGTGCAGGACGCGCTGGGCGTGTTGGAAGGGAAGGCCCTCTTTGAGGGGCCAGAGCTCCGAGTCTGGACCCGACTGGCCGAGCACAACGGCTCTATCTATATCGACCTCGGCAACGAGGCATGGGAAGCGGTGGCCATCAGTGCCAACGGCTGGCAGGTCGTGGCCGACCCCCCCGTGCGGTTCCGCCGGTCGCGCGGGACGCTCCCGCTGCCGCGGCCCGTGGCGGGCGGCAGCCTGGACGCGCTGCGGCCGTTCGTCAACGCCGCATCCGACGAGGCCTGGCGCCTGCTAGTGGCGTGGCTGCTGGCGGCGCTCCGAGCGACCGGCCCGTATCCGGTGCTCATCGTCCTGGGCGAGCAGGGCAGCGCGAAGAGCACGCTGCTGCGCCTGCTGTGGGCACTGGTGGACCCCAACACCGTGCCACTACGCACCACGCCGCACGACGAGCGCGACCTGATGATCGCCGCGGCCAACGGCTGGACATTCACCCTGGACAACCTGAGCGGGATGCCGGCGTGGCTGTCCGATGCCCTGTGCCGGCTCGCCACGGGCGGCGGGCTGACCAAGCGCGAGCTGTACTCCGATGCGGACGAGGTGCTGTTCGACGCCCAGCGGCCGTCGATGCTGAACGGCATCGAGGAAGTCGCCACGCGCCCCGATCTGCTGGACCGTGCCCTGTCGCTGGTGCAGCCGCGTATCCCGGACGAGCAGCGGCGCCCGGAGCGGGAGATGTGGGCCGCCTTCGCCGAGGCACAGCCACGCATCCTCGGTGCCCTGTACGACGCCGTGGCGGCCGGCCTGGCGAATCTCCCTTCCACCAACCTGCCGAGACTGCCGCGCATGGCGGACTTCGCGCTGTGGGTGACCGCCTGTGAATCTGCACTCGGCTGGGACCGCGGCACCTTCATGGCGGCTTATGACGTCAATCGATCTGAAGCGCACGAGCTCGCCCTAGACGAGTCGCCGCTGGTGCCACACCTGCGGACGCTGCTGGCTACCTGCGGCGGCACGTGGGAAGGCACCGCCAGCACGTTGCTCGATGCACTCACGGCGCTGCTGCCCGAGAACGCGCGCAGGCCGGAGGGCTGGCCGAAGAAGCCCAACGTCCTCAGCGGTGCGCTGCGGCGTCTGGCGCCGAACCTTCGCGCCACGGGCATCGACGTGCGGCTCGACCAGCGCGCCGCCG
>CADCTC010000281.1:0-404 GCA_902805635.1 uncultured Chloroflexota bacterium | reverse complement strand
ACCAAGCGCATCGACATCACCACGACGAAGGCCACCCCCCCGCCGGTTGGAACGACCGACGGCCAGACCGGCCAGAGCGTCCAGACCGTCCAGACGCCACCCACCCCAGGAGAGCACCATCGCGTCGGGGTGGACGATGCGCCCGCTGCTGATCGTCCACTGGACGATGGCGGGGGGCAGATCGTCCAGCGCCGCCCATCTGGAACGGACGATGCGGACGATGCGGACGATCCCGCCGCCGATCAATCCGCACAGGCCGGTGCTGCCGACGAGGAGCGGTTCTGATGCCTGCATCCGGTGTCGATGCGCTCTATGGCGAGTTGCGCCGGCGCGGGTTTCGGCTTTCGGCCGACGGGGCAGACCTCGTGGTCTCCCCCGCCAGCCACCTCACGGGTCCGTGGCGC
>CADCTC010000280.1 GCA_902805635.1 uncultured Chloroflexota bacterium | reverse complement strand
GGCGGCGCGGGCGCGGTTCGAATAATGGTCGTCGAAGGTGGGTGGCTCCGGGATATCAATGTCGTCGTACAGCGTGGCGTGCTTGGCGTCTGGCTCCCACGGGCGATGCGGCGCCTTGTGGTGGACCAGCAGGCAGAATGGCCGGTCCTTGTCGCGCGCGCGGAGCCAGTCGAGCGACATGTCGGTGATGATGTCGGTCACGTAGCCTGTGACAGTCTGCTGCTCGCTCTTGCCCTTCACCCAGAACTTGGGGTTGTGGTAGAGGCCCTGGCCGGGGACGACGGCCCAGTGGTCGAAGCCCACTGGGTCGTGCGGGCCGCCGTGGCCCAGGTGCCACTTGCCATAGACGGCCGTCTGGTAGCCGGCCTCCTGGAGCAGCGGCGCGAAGGTGGGCTGGGCCACCGAGTCGAGCGTCTCGTTGAGCGTGAGTGCGCCGTTGACGTGGGAATAGGTGCCGGTGAGGATGGAGGCGCGGCTGGGCGTGCAGATGGAGTTGGTGCACAGGCACGTGTCCAGCCGCATGCCCGCGGCCGCGATGCGGTCGATGTTGGGCGTGTGATTGACCCGGCTGCCGTATGCCGAGATCGCATGAGCGGCGTGGTCGTCGCTCATGATGAAGACGATGTTGGGGCGCTGCGGGCCGGTGTCGCCCGTGCTGCTGGCGCTGCCGGACGTGCTGGCGCTACGGGAGCTAGATGCGGGTTGCTGTGCCATAGTGCGGTTTGTAGCACTTTGGGTAGGGGCAGCAAGTGCTTGCAGGAACTGGACGTACCCCGCGATGGTGCAGCAGTACGTCAGCCCGGAGGGCCCGCCAGCCGCTCCACCGCGTCCAGCAGTGCGAGCATCTCGAACGGTTTCGGCACCACGCCCTGCGCCTGCACTTCCTCGCCCCACGCCCGCGCGTTCTGGGCCGCCGTCATCACGATGATGGGAGCGTGCGGCCCGGGCCGCTGGCGGTAGGCGGCGGCGAAGCCCCACCCGTCCAGCACCGGCATGCGCATGTCCAGCAGGATGGCCCGCGGCGCCTCACGCTCCACCGCTGCCAGCGCTTCCTCCCCATTGCACGCCTCCACAACCTGGTAGCCCTCGACTTCCAGGATTGAGGTCACCACCTCACGGATGCCGTCCTCGTCATCTACCACCAGGACCGGCCTACTGACTTCAGTATTCATAGTTGTCGTGCGGTGATGTGCAACCAGCAGGATACGCGCCGGGAGGTCCACCCCTGCACCCTTGCGTGCCAACGGTGAGGCAACTGTGAGACAGTGGGACCAGCCACGCGCGAGGCTCTACCAGTCTGCGACGCTGCCATCGTTCTCGTAGAAGTGCTCGCCGCCGAGCTCCTCGGGATAGTCCTTCATCTCGCGCTGGACGATGGCCTCGTCGAGCTCGAAGCCGAGGCCGGGCCTGGTGGGGAGGTCGATGTGGCCGTCCCGTACAACCCACGGCTCCTTCAGCCAGCCCTCGCCCAGGCCGATGTCGACCTGCTCCTGGATCAGGAAGTTCGGCACGCTCGCGTCGACCTGCATGCAGGCTGAAAAGGCGACTGGCCCAATCGCGCAGTGAGGCATGATATGCACGTAGTACGGCTCGGCCATGTTGGCGATGCGCTTGGTCTCAGAGATACCACCGGCGTGGGCGACATCGGGCTGGGCAAGCGCGACCGCGCCGAGCTCGAAGAGCCGCCGGAACTCCCACCGCGTCAGGAGGCGCTCGCCGGTCGCGATCGGGAACGTTACTTGACTTGAGACCAGCTTCATTGCCTCGGCGTTCTCCTGCGGCACGGGCTCCTCGACGAACATCGGCCGCATACCCTTGATCTCCTGGCAAATCTCGACGGCGAGGGCCGGGGTCATCTTGGCATGGAAGTCAAAGGCGAGCTCGACGTCGGGCCCGACCCACTCCCGCATCATGTAGGCAGCCTTCACGAACTGGTCGATCCGCGAGGGCGGCTCGTGCGCGCGCCACTTGCCGCCGGGGCCGGCCTTGAAGGCGCCGTAGTTGCCCTTCTTCATGAGCATGTCCAGGCGCTCCCGGGAGCGCGCCAGCGACTCGTCGTCGAGGCCCCGGATGCCCCAGTGCGCGTAGACCCTGATCCGGTCGCGGGTGGCGCCGCCGAGCAGCTGATACACGGGCGCGCCGAAGTGCTTGCCTGCGATGTCCCACAGCGCCTGGTCAACGCCGGACAGCGCGGACATCAGAATCGCGCCGCCCCGGAAGAAGGCCGAGCGATAGACGTGCTGCCAGTGGTGCTCGATGCGCAGTGGGTCCTTGCCAATTAGGTAGTCGCCGATCTCGGCGACCGCGGCCATGCCGGAGCGAGCCTTGCCCTCGAGCGTGGACTCGCCCCACCCAACCAGGCCATTGTCTGTCGTGATCTTGACCAGCCGCGCCCTGGGGCCGGGGTAGAACTGCTCGACTCTGGCGATTTTCATGCCGGCACTGTACACCGTGACAGGCCCTGCCGCCTCGTAGCGGTGGCTGGGGTGACGCGGACCGGCTCGTGCGTCGTCCGGCTGCGCCGCCTGGTGCGGGTAGAGCGCAGGCGCCGCGTTCACCGTAGCCGTGGTACGCTGCCCGCACAATGGGCTACCTGATCGCGATCCTACTGCCACCACTCGCCATGCTGATGGCGGGCAAGCCGTTCCAGGCGGTGATCTGCCTAGTGCTGATGGTCACCGTGATCGGCTGGCTTCCCGCCGCTATCTGGGCCTGCCTGGTCGTCAGTGGCCACCACGCCGATAAGCGGACCGATAAGCTCATCCGCGAGATGAAGAAGACGCAGGGACGTTAAAACGTGCGTGCTCGCAGCAAGAACACCCGCAAGGAGGGAAACCAGACAGCACCGGCGCTTCCTCGTATCTAGAAATCCTGGTGCGCCGGGAGGGGCTCGAACCCTCAACCCACGGATTAAAAGGACAAAGTCAGGGGCTCCCGGAGTGCCTCTCTACCTGGGACGGCCCCCGGCGCCGGCCCATCCGGGCTTTACCTGAGGACCAATGGCGGTACGAGTGCGGTAGTGGGAGTTGACACGTTAGAGTGTTCGCACCGGCGCAGTCACGCTGCCATCACTGCCTCGAGCCAGTCCCAGCCCCGACTCCACTCGTCCACGATGTTGCCGTCCCTGAGCCTGAAGAAGTGCATGACCGTGCCCTCTACACGCTGTCCGGTTGGCGCGTGCGTACCGTGCCAGGTCTCGCGAGTCGCTACCTAATCACCCTCGGCCACTAGGGCCTCCACCGTGACGTGGAGGTCCGGGAAGACCGCGAGGACCTCGGCCACGGCCTGCTTGGTGCCGGCCGGGCCAGTCGCCTGCCCCGGCCAGGCGGAGTGGTTCACAAGGTCGGCAGCGAACAGCTCGTCGATGACGTCCACGTTCTGCCGGTTCAGCACCTCTTCGAAGACGCGCCCGATGACAGCCCTATTCTCTTCGGCGGACATAACAGCCTCCTCAGCACTGGAGAGAAACGCAGCATAAGCGGACCAAGGAGCGGCCCGTTCCCAGACGAGTAGCTTGCCCTCCCGTGTCACGGCCAGGCGCCCCGCTGGTCCCAGTCAGCCCGTCGGGTGCCGTTCCTTCCCGTCGTGGTGTGCTCTTGTGCTCGTGTGTCGGGTCACCCCGCGCGCAACCTACCAGGGCGCCGGCGCACCGCCACGCCGGTTCCCGCCACGGCAGCCACAGCGAGGAGGAGCATCAGGACGGGAGCCCCTGTGCGCCACGCGCCGGCCCGCGTCTCACCTGCGAGTGCCTGCCCTTCGGCGCTGCCGGTGCGCGGGAGCCCTGCACCCAGGGGGGCCTGGATTGGCGCAACGCTCACCCGCACGACCGCGGGATGGGGCGTTCCCCCACTCAGGAAGGGCAGGAGAGAGAAGTTGGTGATGAAGAGGTCGCGCTGTGTGGCCGGGGTCGCGCCGAACACGAGACTGGCGGGGCCGTCCAGGCCCTGCCCGCCCGTGGCCAGCGTCTGCTGTCTGCCGGCCGGGTCAATCCGCACCAGCCGGTCAAGGCCGTTCACCGCCACGAAGAGGTTGTCCTGGGCATCCATGACCAAACCGTCCGCTCCGTCGAGCGTGCCGCAGTCGGGCCCGGCGAACACGGCGGGCGTGCCCGCGGAGCCGTCGGCGTTGACGGGGACGCGCGCGACCAGGGCCTTGGTAGTGTTGGCCACGAAGAGGTCGCCCCGCTGGTTGAACGCCAGGCCATTGGCGCCCACCGGGAACGGCAGCTCCGCGGGCGGGCAGGCGTTCAGGTCCCCCTGCAGCAGCGGGTGCTGCACCCAGGCGCTGACCTGCCCGGCGTTGGTGACGCGCCAGATGGTGCCCAGCAGGCTGTCCGAGACGAGCAGGTCCCCGCTGCGGTGGAAGGCGATCGCGTTGGGCAGTCCGTCCGTGGGCAGCGCAGCGAGCAACGCCTGGGTGCCGTCCGCGCTCACGCGCCACACGCCGTGGGCGTCCGAGTCGGGCGAGTTGCCGGAGCCAAGCGCAGCGTAGACCGTGCCGGTTGGGTCGACGGCCAGCCCAATCAGGAACCCCGCTCCCGGGCGGAGCGTGGCGAGCGTGACCTGCTGCGTGCCGTCGGGGGCCATGCGCCGGATGTCGCCGGTGAACGCCATGCCCACGTAGAGCCTGCCCTGTCGGTCGACGGCGATCCCCTCGGGCAGTTGGGGCGGGGCGTACGTAACTACCGTCGCCACGGTGGCAAGCTGGCGCGCGCCGGAGGTGACCCCCTGCGCCGACGCCCCGGTCAGCAGCCCCACCGCGAGCACGATGCCCGCGCCGACCGCGCCCGCGCGATGCTGCAGCCTGTTCCCGCTCATGTGGTCCCCTCTTGTGTTGCTTGTGTCTTGTGTCACTGCTCAGTACTGCGCGCGCCTGCTGCGCACCGGAGCACACGATCTCTGAGGCCCTCGTCCGAGAGCGCGCCTTCGATGCTGTCTCTGCGGCCGATGCTGCCGACCGGCTGTTCCTCGCGGGCCCGTTCCCGGTGGCGCCGACGCCGAGTGACCGGGCCAGGACGCGCAGGGCCAGGCGATGCCGTGGGTGCGGTGGTTAGGCCCGCGCGCCGACGGGCTCCCCGGACGCGCGCTCACCCGTGGGGGCGCCTTGACCGACGCCGAGCTGGGCCATCATCCCCGCGATGTCGAGGCAGTGGCGCGACCGCATGATCCTGCTCCCGTCGGTCTCGAGCACGA
>CADCTC010000279.1 GCA_902805635.1 uncultured Chloroflexota bacterium | reverse complement strand
GGTCGGCAAAAATTGGGTCGACCTGGCGGCAGACCTCCATCGCGTAGGGACAACGGGTATGGAAGTGGCAGCCGGAGGGCGTGTTGATCGGGCTCGGCACGTCGCCGGTGAGGATGATCCGCTCGCGCTTCTTCTCTACCACCGGGTCGGGGATCGGCACGGCCGAGAGGAGCGCCTTGGTGTAGGGGTGGAGCGGATTCTCGTAGAGCTCGTCGCGGTCAAAGGGATAGTAGACGTACTTGTGGCGCTCGGTGCGCAGCGCGCGGATGCTGTAGAGCGAGATCCCCTCGCCGTGGTACTGGACGTAGGCATCGTCGGGCCAGTCGGGGGGAGCGGGCTCACCACAGAGCTGGGGCCACAGGCTGCGGCCGTCTACCGGGCGAGGAAGAGACTGGCCAAGTCCTTCGACAAGGGTGGGCATCAGGTCATGAAGCATGGTGAAGGCGTCGCACTCGGCGCCCGCGGGGAGCACGCCGGGAAGGCGCGCGATGCAGGGGATGTGGATCTGCTCTTCGTAGAGGAAGGGGCCCTTGTCCCACAGCTGGTGGGCCCCGATGAGGTCGCCGTGGTCGGTGACGAACAGCACCAGTGTGTCCTGGTCCATCTGCAGCTCCTGGAGCAGGGAGAGCATGCGGCCGAGCTGGTCGTCGATGAGGGTGCAGAAGGCGTAGTAGCGGGCGATGCAGGCGCGCCACTCGTCGTCGGTGACGGTGCCGGCGTGGGTGATGGCGTCGCGGTAGAGGCGGTGGGGGGACGGCTTGTCCGCGAGGTCGTCGTGGGTGTTCGGCCAGAGCGGCATGTCGCGCGGCTCGTAGAGCGCGGCGTAACGCTCGGGCACGACGTAGCCGGGATGGGGGCCAGGCAGTGAGATGACGCAGGCGAAGGGGCTGGCCTGTGGCGCCGTAGCGGAAGCGGCGGCGTGCCGTCGCAGCCAGTCTTCGGCCTGACTGCACAGCCAGATCTCCTGGAAGTCGTCGCTATCCAGGTTGGTGACGCCAGCGAAGAGGTAGTCCTTGACGATGTAGTCGCGGCTGATGGCGTCACGCACCTCGCGGCGCACGCCGCGCTGACGGAGGTGCTGGGCAAAAGCGCCGGGCGGTGGGGAGTAGTCAAAGCCGCAGCGCGGCAGATCGCTGTCTGGGCCGACGTGCCACTTGCCGAAGTAGGCGGTGGCGTAGCCGGCGTCACGCACGACGCTGCCGAGCGTGGGAGTGCCGTCTGGGAGGCGGGTGTTCTGCGGCGCGGGGGCAGGCGAGCGCCAGTGGGTATTGACGATGACGCCGTGGTGGGTGGGCCACAGGCCGCTCCACAGCGACGCGCGCGTGGGCGTGCAGAGCGGCACGGTAGTGAAGGCGCGCGTCAGGCGCGTACCCTCGGCGGCCAGCCGATCAAGGTTGGGCGTGCGGACGATGGGATTGCCGGTGTGGCCAGTGGCGTCGTAGCGCCACTGGTCCACCATGAAGACGAGTAGGTTGGGGGGCATCATTGGTCCCTTCCACGCCTCACCCGTCCCTACTGTGGCATCTGTTTGACGAGATCCTGGGCTTGCTGCATGAGCGACTCGACCTTGGGCCAGGCAGCTTCGATGGAGGCTTTGGCAGTGCGGTTGCCGGACCAGGTCTGGCCGAGCTCGGTGTTGAGGGCGGCTTCGATCTCGGGCCAGTTGGGGGTCAAAGGCGGGCCGGCGCCCCAATCGAAGGTCTGGCGCCAAGCGCGCTTGTTCTGGGGGGGCGTGGAGGGCTTGAGAAAGAGGTCAGAATCGGCCACGGACTTGATGGCCGGGGCGCCGAAATTATGCTGGGCGATGATCTTCTGACCTTCGGCGCCGCTGGCGTGCAGGATGAACTGGACGGCGGCCTCGCGCTTGGTACTGCCGCGGGGGATGGTGTAACACGCGCCGCCCAGCCAGGCGCCCATCTGCTTGCCCTTGGCGGGCACGGCCACATCGTACTGGAAGTCCTTGATGGTGGCGGCAAAGCTGGTGGCTTGGGAGGCTTCGGCAAAGTTCATGGCCAGCATGCCGCGGGTCCAGAAGTTGCCGCCTAGGTCGGTGGACTCCTGGTTGGTGGGGGAAACGTGGTGCTTGTTGCGCAGGTCGGCGATGTACTGGATGGCGTCGTAGACCGGCTGAGTGTTGATCAGCAGCTTGCTGGGCAGCACCTCCTTGTCCCATAGCTTGGCGCCGTTCTGTTGTGCAAAGGCAACCCACGCCTTGTGGTTGTTGGCGACGTTGAAGGCGAACTGGGCGCCGCCTGGCGCACCGGCATCGCGCCGGGTGAGACGCTGACCGTTGGTGATGAGGCTGTCCCAGGTCCACGTCTCGTCGGGGGGCTTGAGGCCGGCCTGCTCGAAGAGACGGCGGTTGTACCAGAGGGTGTAGAGGTCCACCTCGCGCGGCAGGGCGTAGAGCTTGCCGTTCAAGCGCCAGGGCGTGATGGCGTTGAGGAAGTAGTCGCTCTCCTTGAAGCCGCCGCGTGAGAGGTAGGGATCCAGCGCGGTGGAGATGCCTTTGACGGCGTAGGACGTGGAGCTGAACCGCAGCGTGCCCGTCACGTCCGGGGGCGTGCCGCCGGCGACCATGGCGAGGATCTTCTCGTCGTAGGTATTGACCACTAGCGGCGTCTTCGTGACCTTGATCTTGGGGTGGGCGCGCTCGACCTCGGCCGCAGTGGCGTCGATGAACGCCATCTGGAGGGCACCCTCCCAGAAGGTCCAGTTGAGCTCGGTGGGCGCCTGGACGAGGGCCGGCTGCCCCTGGCCGCCCGAACAGGCGGCGAGCAGCGCGGCGCCCGTGCCGGCGCCACCGGCAGCGACGAACCGGCGGCGAGTCATCGTGCGATGCGGTGTGGACTCTCTGGGTGTCACGGTGGGTATTCCCTTCTCTACTTCTGCGTGTGGCGCGCGTACTACGCGTGGGCGGGCTGGCCGGCTGAGGCCAGGAGCCGGGATTGGGCGAGGGTGCGGTCCGCAAGGTCGGCAAAGCTATTGTCGGTCATGCCGATGACGATCGATTCGAGACGGTCGTTGAAGTCGCCGACCCAGCGGTGGGAGAGGCGGCGAGCGCCCAGCAGGCTGCCGACGAGGGAGCCCGCGGTGGCGCCGGTGCAGTCGGTATCCCAGCCACCCATGACGGTGAGGCAGAGCGAATCGTCCAGCAGCCGGTCGTCGCCTGCTGCGGTGGAGCGGCTGCCCGTGCGCGCTCCAGCGGCGTTGCGCTCGGCGTAGAGCAGGCCCATCACCACCAGGGCGGCATTGTTGATGGTGTGGACGCCGTGGTAGTGGCCGTACGCCTCGTGGATGCGGTCGGTGGTCTTCTGGAAGTCGCCGTCCTCGCGCACCCAGCGCATGGTCTGCACGATGGCCTCCGTCAGGCGACACTTGGCGGGGATCTCGGTGAGGCCGGCGAGCAGCGCCTCCTCCACGGTGTCCACCGCGAACGACGCGGCGATGGCGGCGGCGAAGTACATCTCGCCGTAGATGCCGTTCTTGGTGTGGGAGAGCGCCGCGTCGCGGTAGGCCAGCTCGGCGGCCTGCTCCGGCCGGCCGGGGCAGACCCAGCCCCACAGGTCGGCGCGGATCTGGGCGCCGATCCACTCGCGGTAGGGGTTGATGTACGTAGCGGTTTCAGGGGCGCGCAGGCCGTTGACCAGATTGCGGTAGGCCACACGCTCGGCGGTGTAGACCATGAGGTAGGGCAGCTTGAGCTGCCAGCCGCGCCCGACGTGCTGGGTGGTGAAGTCCGGGCCGTACTCTTCCAGCAGGTGCAGGGCGATAAGGGGGTAGTCCATGTCGTCGTCGCGCACCATGCGGTCGAAGCCGCCGCGGAACCAATCTTTGGGCCGCTGCGCCAGGCGGCGCACCACGTCCGGCACGTTGCCGTCGCCAGCGCTTGCACTAGCACCGGCAGATGACGGGGTGCTTGAGGCGGCGCGGATGGTTGGCGCGCCGTTGGAGGACTGTGTCGCCGCTACGGCGGGCACATCCGGGTAGGCGATGTACTGGGACAGTGGGTACTCGCCGGCGTGCTCGAGCACGCGGCGGATGGCGTCGCGGGCCCAGCCTTCCACCGGCTTGCCGAGCAGGCAGCCGGCGGCGCGGCCGAGCCAGGCGCCGAGGATGCGGTCACGCAGCTGCTCTTCCGACAGGCGCAGTTCCATCTGACGAGGACCGCGGGGCCGCAGCGCGCGGATCTCTTCTAAAGAGGACGGCTCGTGTAGCGGCGCCGGGAGCGCGTCCAGCGCGTCCAGGTCGCGATAGAGCGCCGCGAGCTCGGCGGCCCCGGCCTCGACAGCGCCGCGCGCCTCCGCCGGGATAGGGCGGTGGATGGGGACTGATGGGATGCCGAGCGCGTTCCAGCGGCGCTCGAAGGCGGAGACGTCGTGGCCTTCTTCGCGGCGCTGGGCGATCTCGAAGGGCAGGAGCTCGGCAAGCTGTTCGGCATTCAGGGACATGGGCTTCCTTTCGACGTCACCCCTGGACCTCGCCCTGGCGTTCGGCCTGTCCCTCTCCCACAGGAGAGGGACGTATGGACGGGCGGATCACTGCGGGCGAAGGACTTGTTATGTGGACTCGCGGATGATGAGACGGTGGGGGAGGACGATGTGGTGCGGGCTGGGTGTGCCGGGTCTGCCGGATGTGCCGGAGTCGCCGTCGAGGGTGGAGGCAGTGGAGGCGTGGGGGGAGCGGGAGCGGAGGCGGTCGAGCAGGACATCGGCAGCGGCACGGCCCATCTCGTACTTGGGGACGGCAACCGTGGTCAGAGCGGGAGTGGTGACGGCGGCCTCCGGGATGTCGTCGTAGCCGACGACGGCCAGGTCTTCAGGGACGCGGAGGCCCGCGCGGCGCGCGGCGGCGAGCGCGCCGATGGCCATGAGGTCATTGCCGGCGAAGACGGCGGTGGGGGGATTGGGCAGGGCAAGCAGGCGCTGCATGGCGGCGGCGCCTCCTTCGCGAGTGTAGTCGGCTTCCGCGATGAGCGTGAGGTCGGGGGGGATGCCCGCCTCGTCGAGTGCCTGGCGGTAGCCGCCGGCCTTGGCGGGCAGGGCTGGCAGGGCGCCGCCGGAGACGGGCGGACCGGCGATGAGGGCAACGCGGCGGTGGCCGCGGGCGATGAGGTGGCGCACCGCCTCGTAGCCGCCGTTAGGGGCGACGGTGACGACGTCCAGGTCGGGCTCGTCGATGCGCGAGCCGACCAGCACCACAGGCGCGGCGCTACGGCGCAGCGCGGCGAGCAGGGCCGGGTCGGGACCGGAGGGGTCCAGGATGATGCCATCCACCCGGCGACCTTCCAGGTTCTCCAGCAGGCGCACTTCCGCCTGGGGGTGGCGGTCGCTGTTACAGAGGAACACCCAGTAGCCCGCGGCGGCGGCGGCGTCTTGCACGCCACGCGCGATCTGCGGGTAGTAGGGGTTGGCCACGTCCGGGATGATGAGGCCGATGGCGTACGACTGGCGGGTGCGCAGGCTGCGGGCCAGGCCATTATGACGGTAGTCCAGTTGGGTGATGGCCACCTGGACGCGCTGGCGCAGCTCCGGGCTGACGTGGCGCGTGCCGTTGAGCACATGGGAGACGGTAGAGATGGAGACGCCGGCGGCGCGGCTGACTTCCTTCATGGATATGGAGGCGGCGGGCGCAGGGAATGCAGGCTGCGCTACGCTGGAAGTGGCCATCGGGCGGCGATGCTAGCACGCATGACGACGGCTGAGCAAAGGTTTGCGCAAACGTTTCTCACATCGGTAGGATGCTGGGGAGCGGAGGAGCCCTAATGAATGTGGACGAGCAGCGAGCGGCACACACACAGGTAGCGCGGTCTACGCGGCGAATGGCAATGCGCTCGGCGGGCATGCTGGGTGCCAGCGGTCTGCTGCTGGCTGCGTGTGGCGCGGGACAGCAGGCGTCGGGCGGAACCACTGGCCAGGCACAGGGCGGACAGGCCGGAAAGCCGGCGGTGAAGCAGAACACCACGCTACAGTGGATGTACTGGTCATCGCCAGGACCGTGGCTGGAGGCGAATCAAAAGGAAGCGGCGGCGTTCGAGCAGCAGTATGCGAAGGAGGGGCTGAAGATCGAGCAGATGAACGTGCCGTCCGGGCAGCCGTTCCTGGACAAGCTGAACTCTTTGGTGGCAGGCGGCACGCCACCGGACGTGGCGGAGATCATGCCGTGGGACGTGCCGAGCTTCCAGAGCAAGAAGGCGCTGGTCAATCTCACCCCGTTCATCAAGCGCGACAAGTACGACCTGGGCGACTTCTTCGCGGCCGGGTTTGACCAATACCGCTGGACGGCGGACGGCAAGCCGGGTGGCGCGAGCGGCGCGGACCTGTGGGGCGTGCCGCGCGATTTCCCAACGCGGGCGCTGGGCTACAACGTGGATGCACTACAGGAAGTGGGCGCCAAGCTGCCGCCCGCCAACTGGAACGACGCGTCCTGGAACTGGCAGGCGTTCCTGGACACTGCCCTGAAGGTCACCAAGCGCGGCGAGGGGCCCAACGGCGTGGCGCGCTGGGGCTGGCACGGGCACGAAGGGCTGCAGGAGTGGATGCCATGGGTCTTCAATGCCGGGGGTGACTTCGTCTCTCCCGATGGACGGGAGAGCCGCTGGGACAACCCCAAGACCGTGGAGGCATTCCAGTTCCTGGCCGATCTACAGCACCGCCACAAAGTGGCGCCAACGCCGCAGCAGCGCCAGACCGAGGGGGCCATGGACCAGAACTTCTTCACCGGGCGGCTGGCGATGCACCACTTTGGCCCGGCGCAGCTGGGGCGCTACCGGCAGACCATCCAGGGCTTCAAGTGGGACATGGCGGTATGGCCACGCACGATCCTTCAGGGGACGGCGGTCGGTAGCGGGTCGGGGTGGCTGGCGATGAACGGCGGACGGGACCCGGAGGGGTCCTGGCTGCTGCTGCAGCACCTGCTGAGCCCTGAGACGCAGAAGACCGATGCCGAAGCGGGCAGCGGCGTGCCGGCGCGGCGCTCTACGATGGAGCAGGTATTCGTGAAGCAGCCGACGCCGCCGCAGAACGTCAAGGTGTTCCTGGACAACGCCAACATCGCCAAGATCGTGCCGCAAGTCCCGAAGTGGACCGAGATGATGGACGTGGTGAACAAGGAGCTCCCCGCGCTCTGGCGGGGTGAGAAGACGGCCAGGGAAGTCTGCGCCGAGATCAAGCGGCAGGTGGACCCAATCCTCAGGGCGTAAAGTAGCGGCGCCGGCCGACGGCATCCGCAACGGGAGCTCACCGTCAGAGCAGCTATCACTGACCATTATCCGGAGCTGACTTCTTCACCATGACCACATCTGAACCGTCCCGGCCGAACGTCCTGGTCATCATGACGGACACGCTGCGGCCGGACTATGTGCCGGGCTACCGGCGTGCGACAGACGTGGCGGGGCTGCCGGGGCAGCTGGAGTCACGCATGGGGGTGGGCGCGCGCACGCCGGCGCTGGACACGTTCGCGGCGGAGTCGGCGGTGTTCGAGCGGGCGTACGCGGCGTCCTTCCCCACAGTGCCGAACCGCAACGACCTGCACACAGGGCGGTTCACCTTCCCGCACCGGGGCTGGTCACCATTGCCGGCGGAGCTGCCAAGCCTGGCGGAGGCGATGAACCGGGCGGGGTACTCCACGCAGTTCTTCTGCGACACGCCAAACCAGGTGCCGATGGGGCTCTACCGTGGCTTCCACGGGTGGGAGTGGCACCGTGGGCAGGAGGGCGACCGGGTGCTGAACGACGAGCGCATCCAGGTGGAGCTGGGCTGCGCGCCGAAGAAGCTCCGCGGCAACGGCGCGGGCTACCGGCAGCACATGCGCAACCGGGCGCACTGGGAGTCTGAAGAGGACCACTACGCGCCGCGCACGCTGCGCAGCGGGGCGGCCTGGCTGCAGCAGCACTGGGAAGCCGAATACACCCGTGGACGTGCGGGGCAAGGGCCGGCGCGACCGTTCTTCCTCTGGCTAGACACCTTCGATCCGCACGAGCCGTGGGACGCGCCACCCTACTACACCGAGTGGTACGACCCCGGCTACACCGGCGAAGAACTGGCGCACGCCAACTACGGGCGCACCGACTACATGACCGACGCGGAGCGCCAGCACGTGAAGGCGATGTACGCGGCTGAGATCAGCATGGTGGACAAGTGGATGGGCCACCTGCTGCAGCAGGTGGATCACCTGGGGTACCGCGAGAACACGCTGGTGATCCACATCAGTGACCACGGCCACTACTTTGGCGACCACGGCCTGCAGGGCAAGCCGTACCAGGAGCTGTACTGGCTGTATGAGGGGTTGATCCGCACCGCGCTGACGGTGCGGCTGCCTGAGGGCCGCGGCGCGGGTCGCCGGGTGACCTCGCCGGCGCAGCCGCCCGACGTTACGGCGACCATCCTGGACCTGGCAGGAGCGACACTGCCGGGCGCGCAGGGACGATCTCTGGTGGGAGCCATTGCGGGGGATGCCGCCTCGGGCACAGCGGGCGTGAGTAGCGCCGGTGGAGTGGCCAGCAGGGCGGCGTACACCAGCCGCTACCCGATCCTAGCGGGCAAGGTGACGCCGTGCGCCATCAGCACCGAAGAGTGGAGCTACCAGTACTGGCCGGGGCAGCCGGAGGACGAGCGGCTGTACCACCTGCCGAGCGACCCGGGGCAGCAGAACGACCTGCGCCAGTCGCGGTCCGAAATCGCGCGCGAGCTGCGTGCGGAGTACCTGGCGTGGCTGGGAGAGCAGAACCCGGAGATGCGGCAGTGGCTGGAGGCGATCGAACGTGACCCGGCCTACCGTCCCGACTCGCCGCGACTCTTCAAAGGCATGCTGTGACGGCCGGCCCGGCGAGCCTCACCGGCTGGTCCGATGGGCAACTGCTGAACCGGCTGCTGGCCGGGGCGCCGGGGATCGGTCCGAGCGTGGTGGAGCTAGAGGGTGAGCTGGCGCGACGGTGCGCGGATGCGCAGCGCCGGGAGGACGTACGCCGCTTGCTGAAGGGGTATGCCTCCGCCGCGCCTGAGTACGTGGACGAGGATGCGCAGGCGGCGGCGCGGCGGTACTTGGCAGTGTTCGACGGCGACACCTCCGGATAGCTGAGAAGGAATCGTCAGGGACGATGGCCACGATCATGGGGGCAGCGCTGGCGGCCATGGAGCGGGCCGAGCGAGTCACCCTGCCGGAGGCGGCGCCACCGGATGGGCCGGGATGGTATGTGCTGGAGCTGGCGCTTGGGGAGGCGGACGTAGAGGTGTTGTTCGTGGGGGAGACGGAGGACCTACGTGCGCGCCTGATGTGGCATCACGACCGGCTGCAAGTGAGTGGTGCGGTGCCGCTGGAGCGGGTGTGCGTGCGGTGGGTAGCGGCGCGACCGATCATGGGTGCGCAGGCGTGGGAGCGCCGACCGCGGCGAGCAGTGGAGGCGGTGCTGGTTTCCACACTCCGGCCCGTGTGGGACACCGATATGGTGGAGGCGGTGCTGCCGCTGGGGCCGTAGGTAGCTGCCACTGCCGGCAGGGATGCGAGGAGGCTACCATCAGGGAAAGCTATGCCTGCCAAACGCAATACCCCTCTGAACGTTCTCGTGCTCGCGGTGGACACGCTGCGGGCGGACCGCATGTCCTGTTACGGGCATTCGCGGCTGACCACGCCGCACATCGACCGGCTGGCGTCGCAGGGGGCGCTGTTCGAGCGCGCGTACGCGCCGAACGTGCCGACGACGCCGGCCTACGCCTCCATGCTGACCGGCATGGACGTGATGAGCACGCGCATGGTGGCGCTGCAGCCCAACGAGCCACTGCCCGCGCACCTGAGGACCATGCCGGAGCTGCTGCGCGAGCGCGGGTACGTCTCGGCGTGTATCGGCTTCAGCGGCGAGCAGCAGGAGGCGCGCTACCGCGGGTTCGACCAATACCACGACTTCCGCTCCTGGATGAGTTGGGAGCAGCGGCCGGGAGACAAGGCGGAGAAGCTGAACGACGTGGCGCTGCCGCTGCTGGACGAGTTCCACCGCTCCGGCCAGCCGTGGCTGCTGTTCCTGCGCCACATGGACCCGCACGCGCCGTACCTGCCGCCGGCGCCGTTCGACCGGCTCTTCTACAGCGGCGACGAGACCGATCCGAAGCACCTGCAGGGCGACCGCAGCATGCAGCGGGTGTTCGACTTCGCGCCGTTCGCCGAGTTCTTCAAGTCCTGGATGCCGCCCGGAGTGACCGACACCGAGTACGTCAAGGCGCAGTACGACGGTGCGGTGGCGTACATGGACGCGTGCATCCAGCGCCTGCTGACGCGCCTGGAAGAGCTCGGCATAGCGGACAACACGGTGGTGCTGCTCACCGGCGACCACGGCGAGTCCTTCCTGGAGCACGACATCTTCTTCGACCACCACGGTCTGTACGAGCCGACCATCCACGTACCGCTCATCATCCGAGCGCCGGGCGTCCTGGCTGGGGTGCGGGTGCCGGGGTACGTGGCGCACCAGGACATGCTGCCCACGCTGCTGGACGTGCTGGGCGAGCGCAAGCTGCTGAAAGAGATCAAGGCAGATGGGCAGAGTGTGCTGCCGCTGGTGCGAGGTGAGCGCGCGACCAATTACGCGGAGCTGTACCTCACTGAGTGCACGTGGATGCGCAAGCGGGGCTGGCGCACGCCGGAGTGGAAGCTGATCGAAGCGCTGGAGCCGGACTTCCATGGCTTCCCGCCGGTGGAGCTGTACAACCTGGTGGACGACCCCGGCGAGACGCGCAACCTAGCCGAGCGCGAGCCCCAGGTGGTGGCCTACCTGCGCGACCGGATGCAGCGCTGGGTGAAACGGCGCATGCGTGAGCTGGACCGGCCCGACCCGATCCAGCAGTACCACATCGGCACGGAGAAGAAGATCGGCTCGGTCGGGCAGGCGCGCGCGTTACAGGCGCGGTCCGAGGCACAGGCGACTCGGGTCACACCCTGAGCACGGATCGTGGCGCCCCTGGCCATCTGATCAGCGCGTGGCAACCAGTAGCGTGTATCTCGTGACTACCGCACCGGCTCGTACGGATCGAGTGCATGGGCGGCGAGGGCATCTTCATCGAAGGTGATGCCGAGGCCGGGGCCGTCCGGGACGTTGAGGAAGCCGGCATCGGGCAGGATGGGCTCCTTGAGCAGGGCGTTCGCCAGCGGGCTGGTCTTGAAGGAGCTGGGGTACTCGCACAGCAGGGCGTTGGGCGTGGCCGCTATGAGATGCAGGCCAGCGGCCAGGTGGACGGCGGTGCTGATGCTGGCGTGCACGCACCACGGCACGTTGTAGAGGTCCGCCACTAGGGCGATCTTCTTTCCTTCAGTAATGCCGCCGGCGCGGCAGATGTCCGGGAGGATCACGTCGCTGGCGCGGCGGCGCAGCTTGTCGTTGAACTGCCAGCGGGTGCACTCGGTCTCGCCGCTGGCGACGGGGATGTCCAGCGCGGCGCAGAGCGCGGCGTAGCCGTCTACGTCTTCGGGCGGCAGCGGGTCTTCCAGCCAGCCGGCGCCCAAACGCTCCAGGCGGCGGCCCGCCTCGGCGGCGGAGCGGGTGTCGTAGACGCCATGGGCGTCCACCAGCACGTCGACCTTGCCGCCGGAGCGCCCCGCGGCGTGCCGGTTGACAGCGTCGATCAGCGCTTCCACACCGTCCAGGTCTTCGTCCAGCGGCGCGCGGCCGATGGAGGTCTTCATGGCCGTGAAGCCGAGATCGACGATCTGCCTGGCCTGGGCGATGCGCTCGTCCAGGGTGTTGCCGGGCACGCCTGAGTGGTAACAGGGGATGCGGGTGCGGTAGGGTCCGCCGAGCAGCTTGTACACGGGCTGGTTGAGCAGCTTGCCGGCCAGGTCCCACAGCGCGATATCCACGCCGGCCAGCGCCTCCAGCATGACGCCACTGCCGTAACCACGCAGGCGCATGCTGGCATACAGCGCATCCCAGGTGGCGTCGATGGCGAGCGGGTCGCGTCCGATCAGCTGCGGGGCGAACAGGTCCTCGATCAGCGCCTGCGCCACGCGCGGAATGGGCGGCGCGTGCGCCTCCCCCCAGCCGGCCAGGCCGTCATCGGTGGTGATGCGCACCAGGAGCACCTCGGCCTGCGCGGGATAGACGCACAGGTTGCGCCCGGTGTTGATGGTGAGCGCGCGAGGAGACTCTGCCTGGCGCGCAGTGGCGGGGCGGATGGTGTCGCGCGGGGCACCAGGGGTGGCCTGGGCGCCGGGGGAACCAGGGGCTCCGGCGGCGCGCAGGCCGGCGGTGCCCTCGTAATCGCGCTGGGCGGAGAGGCGGAAGGATTCGACGCGGGCGATCTTAGTCATGGTGAGTTGCCAGTCGTAGGTTGGTGGTTGTCTGTGTGGCTGTTCGGTGCGGACGGACGGTAGCATGGCGTGACGAACGGCGAACACTCTCATCCATGGAGATACAGATGGCACAGACGGCACAAGCACGCATGACGCGGCGGATGGTGGCGCTGGCGGGTGGCGCAGGAGCGGCGGTGGCCGGTGGCGTACTGGCCGCGTGCGGCGCGGGAGGGGCTGGCGGAGCGGGCGGAGCGGGCCAGGTGGCGGCGAAGCCGGCGGGGAAACCGCAGGGGACGGTGGAGTCCTGGACGGTGTGGGACGGCGCGCGCGAGCCGCTGATGAACGATCAGATCAAGGACTACCAGCAGCTGACTCCCGGCGTGACGGTGAAGCACTCATTGGTGCAGGCGGCGCAGATGTACGACAAGTACACGGCCGCAATTGCCGGCGGCACGTCGCCGGACAGCGTCATGGTGCACGGGCGGATGCTGCCGAGCATGGCCGACAAGGGGCAGCTGCTGGCGCTGGACCCGTACGTGCGGCGCGATGGGCTGAAGCCGACTGACATCTGGTACGAGCCGGAATGGCAAGGGCAGCAGTGGCAGGGCAAAGCGTACGGACTGCCACTGGCATCGGGCGGCGGGAACTTCGTGCTGTATTACAACCGGTCGCACTTCCAGGAGGCGGGGCTGGACCCGGCCAAGCCACCCAAGACATGGCAGGAGCTGACGGCCGCGGCGGAGCGGCTGACGCAGCGCAGCGGAAGCAGCGTGTCCAGGCTGGGCTTTGCCGTGGGCGACCTGTGGACCCAGTTCCTCTCCTGCAACGCGGGTCGGTTGTTCAGCCAGGATCTCAAGAAGGTGGCGTGGAACGGGACCGAGGGAATCGACGCGCTGCAGTTCAACATCGATCTTGAAAAGCGGCTATACGGTGGAAGGGCCGGGCTGAGCGAGGCGATGGGCGGCGCAAACGCGACGCAGGCGTTTGCCAGCGGTCGCCTCTCCATGCTGAACAACGGGGTGTATTTCGCGTTCTACGAGCTCAAGCAGCTGGCGCCGGACCTGCCCTACGGCGCGGCGACGTTCCCCCACAACGGAAGCAACCCGCGGGCGAAGTCGCTCAACTTCTCTGATGGCGGCTGGGGGTACTGCATCCCCACGGGAGCGAAGAACGTGGAGGCGGCATGGGAGTGGCAGAAGTACAGCTGCGCCGGAGAGGGCAACCTCAAGTTCTTCCTGGCGCAGGGCCGGCCAACTCCCGTGAAGAAGCACATCGAGCGGCCGGAGTTCAAGCAAGCCAGCCCCTACTTCGACGTGCTGGTGGACACGCTGCACAACCAGGCCCTGGCAGGCGTGACGCCAGCCTGGCCGGAGATCCGCACGTTTGTCTCCAAGATGACGGGCGATGTGGGAACCGGCAAGCAGGGCGTGAAGGACGGGCTGGACGACGCCGCCCGCCAAGCGCAGCAGCTGCTGGATGGATACTACGCCTCCAAAGGCGGGAAGTAGCGCCCCATGGAAGAGGTGCACGTCGAGGTACGCGACGTGGCGCCAGGGCTGTGGCTGTGGCGCGGCCCGTACCCGGACGGGCATTCCGGACATGGCTGGGGGCCGGTGGTCGCATCGACGTGCATCGAGGCGGGCGGCGAGACAATCCTGCTGGATCCCCTCGCTCCGGTTGCCGGCGCCGGTGGCGCGGCGCAAGTGTGGCAGCGGCTCGACGCGCGGCCGCCGACGGTGGTGGCGGTGCTCAAGCCGGACCACGTGCGCGACGTAGACCTGTTCGCGCGCCGCTACGTCGCACGGGCGTTCGGCCCCTGGGTCTTCTTTCCCGACGACGTGCCGCAGACCAGGTTAGAGCCGCTCGATCCCGGCAGCCAGCTACCGGGCGGGCTGGTCGCGCTGTACGACGGGCGGGGGCGCAACGAGACGCCGCTGTGGCTGCCCGAGCAGCGCGCCCTGGTGTTCGCCGACGCGCTGACGGCGCCGGGCGACGGGGAGCTGCGGGTCTGGGCGACGCCCTGGCACGATGCGCGGACACTCCCCGCGTTGCGGGCGCTGCTGCAGCTCCCGTTCGAGCACGTGATCGTCTCGCACGGCGAGCCGGTGCACGACCGGGCCGCCTACGAGCGTGCGCTCACGCTGCCGCCGTGGGGCGGCTGACGCAGCCGGGCGCCTGCCTATGGATGGGAAGGACTGACGGTCAGAAGACGCGGATGCCGAGCTGCTGCGCGGTGGCGTAGAGGAACTGCGCCGCCGCCGGCCACTCGGCGTAGCTGGCGCCCTCGACGATGAGCGGGTACGACGGGTCGAGCGCCTCCATGCGTCGCAGGTAGGTGGCGAAGTCCAGCGTGCCCGTGCCGGGAGAGCAGGCGTCGATGTGGATGGTCAGCTTGTCCTGGATGGTGGAGTCCTTGGCGTGGCCGCTGACGATATGGCCGCCAAGCACGTCGAACATGTGGTCGATGGCCGGGCCGGTGGCGAACGCCGTCTCCAGGGTGATCCAGTTGGCGCAGTCCAGGTCGCAGCGCACCCACGGGGAGTCGACAGCGTCGAGCACGTCGCGCGTGATCTCCGGCGTCTTGAGCGTGACGAGCTGGTGCGCCTCCAGGCTCAGGAAGACGCCGTTTTCTTCCGACGCGGGAGCGCACTCGCGCAGGGTGCGGATGAGCTGCCGGCGCGCGCTGGGGGTCCAGTTGTCCGGGTGCGGGAACCAGGGGCCGCGCGGACTCATGCTGCCAGGGCCGGTGTCGATCCCCCGCGCGCCGAGCCAGCCCGCGATCTTGAGCGCGGCCTGGACGGTCTTCACCGCCTCACCTCGTGCGCCCTCGTCCGGATGAACCAGGCACTGCCAGTAGCCCGTCACCTGGTAGAGCTCTAGGCCGCCATCGGCCAGCACGGCCCGCGCCCGCTCGCACTGCGCCCGGGTGGTGGTAAAGGGATCGTTCTTCCGAAAGCGGCAGAAGATCCCGCTGTAGCCCAGCGAGCGGATCTCCGCGCACAGCTCAGGCGTAATCTCGTCCATGTCGGCTGGCAACCGGCCGCCGGAGACACCAAAGCGCATCGTGGTTCCTCTCCCATCTCGCGTTCCGCGTTTCGCCGCCCACGGCTTGCTACAGCCGGCGCGACCGATGAGTCTACTCCTCACGCAGACGTGGAACGGCAGCTGATCAGCAGGGGTGAGGCGACACCCTAATAGGAAGGCGGTACCGCTTGCCGGTTTGGGCCCCTCAGAACGTCTTATTAAGTAGAAGGACTCTACTGCTGTGCCCGCGTTCGCTACGCCGTCCACACCCCCAGCATGAGCCGGCATAGCCCCAACCGTGTGATTGGGACACAAATCGACACAAAAAACAACAAGAAACCCGAGCGCGATCTGCTCATCGGGGCCTCGGTGTGACACCGAGGCTGCCTGCCCTGTGTCGCAGTGCAGTACGCTGAGCCAGCCGGAGGAGAAGTGAAGTAATGAGCGGACAAGCACACGCGTCAGGCGCAGTCGAGACCGTCGGGCTGATGAGCCCCGGAGACATGGGCCACGCGATTGGGGCGACGCTGCGCCACGGCGGGCTGCGGGTAGTGACCTGCCTGGAAGGGCGCAGCGCGCGCACGCGCGCCCTGGCAGCGGAGGCGGGGCTGGAGGACGCGGGCAGCGATGAGGCGCTGGTGCGCGAGGCGGACGTGCTGTTGAGCGTGCTGGTGCCCTCAGAGGCGCTGGGACTGGCCGAGCGGCTGGCAAAGGCGATCCGCGCCACTGGCGCCACGCGCACCGCCGGCACCGATCTGGTGTACGCCGACCTGAATGCGGTGGCGCCCCAAACAGCGCGGCGGATTGGGGAAGTCGTGACGGCGGCGGGGGCGCGCTTCGTGGATGGCGGGATCATCGGCGGGCCGCCAAAGTCGGGTGGGAGCAGCCCGCGGATCTATCTTTCCGGGGCAGATGCGGTGCGCCTGGCGACGCTGGGGGAGCACGGCCTGGACGTGCGCCTGATGGGCGGCGAGATCGGCCAGGCGTCCGGACTGAAGATGTGCTACGCGGCGCTGACCAAGGGGCTCACGGCGCTGGGGACGGAGCTGCTCACCGCGGCACACGCGCTGCGGGAGGAGCTGCAGGCTAGCCAGCCTGTCGTCCTGCGGCAGCTGGAGCGCGGGGTGCCCGGCATGCCGCCCAAGGCGTACCGCTGGGTGGGGGAGATGGAGGAGATCGCGGCGACGTTCGGCGCGCTGGGGCTGACGCCTCGGATGCTTGAAGGGGCGGCCGAGCTGTACCGGTTCGTGGAACAGACCTCGCTGGGGCAGGAAACGCCGGAGGAGCGCACCCACGGCACCACGCTGGACGAGGTGGTTGCTATCCTTGCAGGAGCGCTGCCGCGCGTCGAGTGAGGGCGGGAGGGTGGTTGGCCGCCTGGGTGCCGGCGGCTGAGTGACGCCGGAGCTGCTTCTGAAGAGGTGGTTCCGGTGTAGGCGACCCGACAGCCGGTCGCCAGGCTCTGGGATGGCGCCGCCGTTCACAGCGGCTGGGAAACCGACACTCCCTGAATAGCCCGCACCGGTGATGCCGGTGCTCTGCACTGACGGCACGGCTTGTGCCCGGCAGGTTTTACGTAGGATCGCGCTGCGTCTGCGCCGCGCAAAGAGAGTTGAATGATGGCAACGAGAAAACGGACCACCCCAGCCGCCGAAGCCGCCGCGCCGGATGCGGCCAATGAGCACATGCTGGACGTAGCGTCAGATGCGACCCCGAGTGCGGAGGCAGCGGCTACCGCAGTGGACGCCGCTGTGGAGCAAGTGACAACCGAGGCGCCCGAGGCGGATGCAGTAGCCGCCGAGCCCACGGCCGCCAAGAAGCCGCGGGCAACAAAAGCATCGCGCGCGAAAGTCGCCGCTGATCCGGAAACGCCGGATGCGCCTCAGGCGGCGATTACTGAGGCAGCTGAGCCGGCCAGTGAAGTCGCGGCGCCAGATGCAGCGCCTGCGCCTGCCGGCCGGAAGAAGCGCGCCGCCGCTAAGGCGACTGCGGCTGCGGATGCGCCGGAACCGGCTGACACAGCCGACACAGCCGACACAGCCAGCGCGGCCACGAGCGACAACAGCGACGTCCGCGCCGAAGCCACCGAAGGTGCCGAGGTCACCGGATCTACCGAAGCCACCCAGAACGCTAAGCCTCCTAAGAGTTCGAAGGCCGCGCGGGCCAGTAAGACCGCAGAGGGTGCCGGCGGCGCCACCGGCGACGCGAGCGCCGGTGGTGAGGCGAGTGAGGCGAATACGGCTGAGAGCCACCGGGCGGTGGTGGAAGGGTTCGGGATCTTTGGGCTGAGCGAGCCGGTGATGCGGGCGATCGACGAGATGGGGTTTGAAACCCCGACGGAGATTCAGCGCGGGACCATCCGGCTGCTGATGGAGGGCCGCGACGTGCTGGCGCAGGCGCAGACCGGCACGGGCAAGACCGCCGCGTTTGGCCTGCCGCTGGTGGAGCGCGTGGACCCCCGGTCGCGCCAGGTGCAAGGACTGGTGCTGGCGCCCACGCGCGAGCTGGCGGTGCAGGTGGCCGAGGCACTGCATCAGTTCGGCAAGTATCGGGGCGTGCGGGTGCTACCGGTGTACGGCGGGCAGCCCTACGAGCGGCAGATGCGCGGCCTGCGCGACGGCGCACACATCGTCGTGGGCACGCCGGGACGCCTGCTAGACCACCTGCGCCGCGGCAGCCTGCAGCTGGGTGAGGTACGGCTCGCCATCCTGGACGAAGCCGACGAGATGCTCAACATGGGCTTCTTGGAGGACGTGGAAACTATCTTGGGGGCGCTGCGCAGCGCGGACGTACAAGACGCGAAGGGCGAAGCGGGAGCCGGGACGGAGAACGGCGAGGCGCCAGGGAGCAACGGTGCCGCCCAGAGCACCAGCACAAGTGCAAGCACGAGCGGGAACGGGCAGACCCAGATTGCGCTGTTCTCGGCGACGCTGCCGCCGCCAGTGGGTCACCTCGCGCGGCGGTACATGCAGAACCCTGTGCGGATCGACGTGGCGCGCGGGCTATCCACCGTGCCGCAGATCGACCAGGTGGCCTACGAAGTGGGCGGCATGGACAAGCTGGACGCGCTGGCGCGCGTGCTGGACGTGGAGACGCCGGGCTCGGCCATCGTGTTCTGCGCCACCAAGCGGGCGGTGGACGAGGTGGCGGACCGGCTGGCGGTGCGCGGCTACCGGGTGGCGCCGCTGCACGGAGACATGGCGCAGGGCGAGCGCGAGCGCACGCTGCGCCGCTTCCGCGACGGCCAGGTGGAGATGCTGGTAGCCACCGACGTGGCGGCGCGTGGCCTGGACGTGGAAAACGTGACGCACGTGGTGAACTTCGACATCCCCTGGGACGCGGAGGCGTACGTGCACCGCATCGGGCGCACCGGCCGCGCCGGGCGGGCGGGGGATGCGATCACGCTGGTGACGTCGCGCAACTTCCGGCTGCTGCGCACGATCGAGCAGGCGCTGAAGGTGAACATCACGCGCAAGCGGCTGCCGAGCCTGGCCGACGTGGCGGTGCGCCGGCGCGAAGCGACCAAGGAGGCAGTGACGCGCACGCTGGAGGCAGGGGAGCTGGATGGCTACCTGACGCTGGCGGGAGAGCTAGGTGACGCGCACGACCCGGTTGAGGTGGCGGCCGCCGCGCGGCGGCTGTGGGACCTGGCACGGTCCACCACCGACGAGGGCGGCACGCTGGCCGGGGCGATGAGCGCGGCGCAGCAGGAGGCGCGGGACGTGGAGTCGCGCGCCGCGCGTGAGGCCGAGGAGCGCGCCACGCGGGAAGCATCGCGCGAGACAACGCGACAGGCGCGCGAGTCGCGCATGGTAGATGGCCGGCGCACCGCGTCTGAGTACGAAGCAGACGGACAGGCGCCGGAGAAGGGCATGACGCGGCTGTTCGTCTCCATGGGCCGTGGGGACGGACTGCGCCCGCAGGACCTGGTGGGCGCCATCGCCAATGAGGCGGGCCTGCGCGGCAAGGACGTAGGGTCGATCGACATCTACGACCGCTTCACGTTCGTGGAGGTGCCGTCTGGAGAGGTGGAGCGAGTGGTGGCGGCGCTCACGCGCACCGGGCTGCGAGGACGCCCGGTGGGCGTGCGTCCGGCAGGCGACGAGCCGATGCCACCCAAGCCGCCGCGTGAGGGACCGCCACGGGACTCCCGCGGCTTCGGCGATGGACCGCCACGGCAGTCGCGCGGGTTCGGCGCCGACCGGCCGTCGGGCCCGCCGCGCTGGGACCGTGGTGATCGCGCTGATGGGCCAGGACGGCCGCCGGCACGGCCGGGCTGGCAGGACCGCGGCAGCTCTGGGGACCGTCCCACCTTTGGAGACCGCGGCGCACGGCCAGGGTTCCAGGATCGCCGCGGGTTCGGCAGCGGGCCGGGCGGCGGATCGGGTGGTGGCTACGGTGGCAGCCGCGGCTACGAGGGCGGCGGCAACCGTGGCTTTGGTGGGGGCGGTGGTGACCGCGAGGGGGGCTTCGACCGTGGGCCGCGACCTGGTGGGCCACCGTCGGGCGGGCCAGGTGGCCGTCCGACGTTCAGGGCGCGGACGAGGCGGCCGGGAGGCTAGCGGGCCTGTGGGACACGCGCGTGCGCGTGTCCCACAGGCAGCGGCCGGTGCGGGATCAGTACGCCTTTTCGTAGAGGCCGATGATCTCGTTGATGGTGGTCTTGCGCGGGTTGATGGCGATGTTGGCGCTCTTCATCGCGTCCTGGGCCATGTCCGGGATGGAGGCCTTGTCCACGCCCAGGTCGCGCAGGCGCAGCGGGATGCCCACGTCAGCCATCATGCGGCGCACCGCGGCCGGGGCACGCAAGGCGGCCTCGTGCTCGGTGAGGCCGCCTACGCCGAGCGGCAACGACTCGCCCATGGACTGGGCGATCTCGATCATCTTCACCGGGCAGGCCAGCGCATTGTACTCCATGACGTGCGGCAGCATCAGCGCGTTGGCCACGCCGTGCGGGATCTTCCAAAATGCGCCCAGCGGGTGGGCCATGGCGTGCACGTTGCCCAGGCGCGTGTTGGAGAACGCTAGGCCGGCCACGCTGGCGCCCACCAGCATGCCGTTCATCGCGCTCACGTTGTGACTGTTGGCTACCGCGGTGCGGATGTTGGCCGACAGCAGGCGGATGGCGTGCAGCGCCAGCCCCTCTGAGATGGGGGTGGAGAGCAGCGACGTGTAGCTCTCAATGGCGTGGGTCAGCGCGTCCATGCCGGTGGCCGCGGTCACGTTGCCGGGCAGGCCGAGCACCAGCAGCGGGTCCAGGAAGGCGATCCTAGGCGCCGCCTGGGGGGAACCAATGGTGAACTTGAACTTGGCCGCGGCGTCGGTGATGACGAGGAATGGGGTGACTTCGCTGGCGGTGCCGACGGTGGTGGGAAGGGCGAAGAGCGGCGCGGGCTCGTTGGCGAACTTCTCCCAGCCCTCGTACTGGCGCAGCGGTGACGGGTTGGTGGCGAGAATGGCAGCGGCCTTGGCGGTGTCCATGGCCGAGCCACCGCCGACGGCGACGATGACGTCGAAGCCGCCCGAACGGTAGTGCTCCAGCGCCTTCTCCACGATCTCGATGCGCGGGTCGGGCTCGACCTCGCTGTAGACCTCGGCCTCCAGGCCGGCGCTGGTGATCGACTCGACCACCGACTTTGGAATGCCGGCACGCACCACGCCTGGGTCTGAGAGGACCAGCACCTTCTTGGCGCCGAGCTTGGCGGCGTGCGGGCCCACCTGGGCGGCGCAGCCCTCTCCCCAAATGACGCGGGTGGGGTTGTAAAAGGTCTGGGGCAATGCGCCGGAGCGCAGCGGAGCGCTGGGCGGCAGCGGCGGCGCGGGGGCCGGTGCGGCGATGGCCCTGGTGGCGGCGCTCGCGCCGTTCCCGCTGCCGGTGGTCTTGACGTTCGCGTCGCTGGTGGCGGTCTGCGTCTGTGTCGCGGTCGTGCTTTCCATACTAAGGACCCTCTCCTCGAGCCCGCCGGACGCTGTCTCCCCGGCGGAGCCGGCGGGGATCCTAGCGGTGCTCCTGCCCGGTGAGTGTAAGCAACGGAGGCACCGCCGGGGAACCTGCCCAGGCGCGGGCCGTTGTGAGTCCGGAGACGTTACGACAAGTGCCCCTGGACCGCGTGCATTGCGAAGTCAAGCCGGATGACCTGGTGCCGCTGGGGGAGTGCGTGGCGTGCGCGGAGGGGGCGACACCGCGCAACGGCCGGCGCTGCGCCTTCACCGGCGCCGTGCTGCGGGCGATGTACTCCGGCGACGAGGCGCGCAAGGGCGCGGGGATTTCGGCGTCCGGCCTGACGGGCTGCCTGCGCCAGACGGCGCTCAAGCAGCTGTATACGTATGCCGGACGGCCCAACAAGATGTGGCCGGCGCTGCGCGGCAGCCTGTTCCACCTGCTGCCGGAGCGCCACCACGCGCCGCACCTGATCTGCGAGATGCGCTTCTCCAAGCCGTACAACGGCCACGGCTGGTTGATCACCGGGCAGATGGACGAGGTGGACCCGGAGCGGCAGCTGCTGGTGGACTACAAGACGGTGGACCGCTTCCCCAACCCGCGCGACGTGCGTTTGGGCGGCTACAAAGAGAGCTGGGTGCTGCAGACCAACGTCTACCGCTGGCTGCTGGACGGCGGGACGCGTTTGGACAGCGGCGAGACAGTGCGCGTGCCCATCAAGACCATCGGCATCGTCGCCTTCGGCATGATGGAGGTGCGCAAGTACGCCGTGCCCGTGCTGCCGGACGACTACGTCGCGTCGTTCGTGCACGACCAGGCGACGGAGATCCAGGCCGCGCTGGACGGCGGCCCATGGCCGGCGCGCAAGTACAACCCCGACACCAACAAGCTGTGCCTCAGCTGGTGCGAGGTGCGAGACAGGTGCCTAGAGCGGGCGTGAAGGTCGGCTACGCCCCCGCCAGAATCGCCTGCGCCAGGATCTTTTCGGCGATCTCCATCGTCTTGATGGCATCCCGGAAGGGGGAGGAGGTGACGTCGCGGCCAGTCTTGAGCGAGTCGATGAACTCGCGGTTCTTGGCCCGGAAGCCGCCGAAAACGTAGGTATCGGTGGAGCCGGCCACCTCCTTCGCGTCGTAGCGGGTGCCCTTGGCGTCGTTGCCGGCGTAGACGTAGGCGGTGCCCTCTTGGTCGCCCTCGGCGCTGATGCCGGCGGCGTGCATCTCCACGCGGAAGACGCGCCGGCCGCACGATTCGTCGTTCACCAGCTGGCCGGTGGCGCCGTTGGCAAACCTGAGCGTGGCGCTGATCCAGTTGATGTCCGGCGTGCCGATGCGTTTGCACTGGCTCTCGATGTGCACCACGTCCGCGCCGCTCTGGGTGCCCTGGCCGCCGCCGCACATCCAGCGCACGGTGTCGATGGCGTGCACGCAGTCGTCCATCATCTTGTCACGCGGCCCAAGCATGGGGCTGGGGCCATGCTTGTAGAAGTCGCAGCGCGCGCGGTGGATTGGGCCCTTCTCCTGGACGGCGTCGCGCAGGATGTGCATCAGCGGGCTGCAGCGGCGCTGGAAGCTGACCTGGGTGACCAGATCCTTGCGCTCGGCCAGGTAGGCCAGCACCTGCGCCTGGTGCCAGGTCAGACCCATCGGCTTCTCGATGTACAGGTTGACGCCCTGCTGGAGGCACCAGACCCAGATGTCGTACATCAGGTGCGGCTGGCCCACCACGTAGACGCCGTCGGGCTTCACTTCCTCCACCATGCGCCGGTAGTCGGTGTAGCGCCCGCGCACGCCGTACTTGTCGGCGGTGGCGGCCAGCGCCGCCTCGCTCAGGTCGGCGATGGCGGCGATCTCCACGTCCTCGAACGACGCGAGCGAGGGGTAGTGGACGGTATTGGCCATGCGCCCCGCGCCGATCATGGCGACGCGTACGCTGTCTTTCGCCATTGACTACGCCCGCCCTTCTTTGATGGCGTCGTTGACGCGCTGATTGGCCTCGGAAAGGGCTGCGCGGGCGTTCTTCTGGCCCTTGAGCGTGAGCGTCTCGGCGCCGTCGGCCTCGTCGAGCTCGCGATTGAGGATGGCTATCTGCGCGATGGGCGGCCGGATGTGGGAGTTGGGCAGCTGGTCCAGGAAGACCTTGACGCGTGGATCCACCGTGTTCCAGTAGGGGTCCTGTGCGGCCCTCTTGATGGTGGGGAGGCGGCCACCGCCGGTCTTGCTCTGGACCTTCTGGAACTCCTCGTCGGAGAGGAACTGGGCCAGCGCGAAGGACGCATCCGGGTTCTTGACGCCATTGGGCAGCACGTTCGCAAAGCCGCCCGACCAGGTGTGAGAGCGGCTGACGCCGGCAGCGGGCGGGTTGGGCCAAACGATCCAGTCCAGGTCTCTTTCGGCGAAGACGCCGATGAGCTGGCTATTGGAGTTGACGACGGCGCTGAGCGTACCGGCCTTGAACATGTCCATGGTGCCGGTCTTGGGCTGCGCCTTGCGGAAGTTCTCGGCGGCGTCGTAGCCACCCAGCTCATTGGCGCGCGCCAGCTCCCAGTCCAGGGCGGCGATGTTCTTGGGGTGGTCCATGGTGACGCGGTTGGCCTTGGCGTCGTACCAGTCGCCACCATGCAGCCAGCCCCAGCCGAAGAGCCGCCAGTTATTCCAGTTGCCCCAGGGGACGAAGCCGATCCGCTCGTAGCTGCCGGGGCGGCCGATGGTGAGCTGGCGCATGATCTTGTCGAAGTCGTCCAGCGTCTTGGGTGGGGTGAGCGGGATGCCGGCCTTCTTGAGGTGGGCGGCGTTGACGTAGACGGTGCGGGTGTCGGTGGAGTAGGGCAGGCCCCACAGCTTGCCATCGCGGAAGACCTCGTCCCAGGCCCACGGCTGCTGGTCTTCGCCCTTGACGCCGGCGGTCTTGGCGAAGCGCTGGATGTCTTGCATCAACCCGCGCTGTGAGGCGCCAAAGATCTGATAGCGGTCGAACACCGAGACATCCGGCGGTGTGCCCGCCGCCACTGCGGTGACGAGCTTGGCGTCGCGGTCCTGGGTCTCGGTCATCTCGACCTTGGCCTGGGGGTGCGCCTTCTGGAAGTCTGCGATGCGGGCGAGCCAGGCCTGATAGCTGGCGTTGGTCTGCCCTCCCTCCGGCCAGTAGACCAGCGTACCGGTAATGCTCTTGGCGGTCTGGCCGCCGGCGCCGGCTTCGCCACCGGGTCCGCCACATGCCGCCAGCAGCGCTGCGCTGCCAGCAGCACTGGCTCCGAGCAGTCGCCGCCGGGTTAACGTCTTCCCCACCACGCCAGTTGCGCCAGGTGCAGTCTTCATTGCTATCCCTCCAGATGTGATGCGCCTGCGCGAACGGCCGCCGCGCAGGCCTTGTCCGACTATACTGCCTGCTCAGCAAGGGAATCGTTATGCCAAATCATGTGATCGTGTCCACACTAGGATGGTCGAAGCAGTCGCTGGAGCAGGCGGTAGCGGGGATCGCCGCGCTGGAGTTCGGGCAAATCGACCTGGCGCTGCACGAGGGGTGGGCGCACATCAAACCGTCTGAGCTGGCGGCAGGCGGCCCGGCAGAAGTGCGCCGCCAGGCGGAGCGGGTGCGTGGGCTGATCGCCAAGCACGAGATGAAGCGCGCGGCCGCGTGCAACGTGGGGCTGCGCGCACCGGACGCGAACGAGGAGCAGCGCCGGCTGGAGGCGGTGTGCGACCTGGCGCAGGCGCTGGAGATCCCCGTCATCACCATCGGCGCGTCGAAGCGCGGGACGCCGCCGGGCGAGGAGGTGGCGCGGCTGGGGCGGCTGGCGCCGATTGCGGCCGAGCGCGGCGTGCACCTGACGGTGGAAACACACACCAACCAGGTGACGGAGCGGCCGGCCGACGCGGTGGCGCTGTGCCAGGCGGTGAAGGGGCTGGGACTGACGCTGGACGCGAGCCACTTCTACGTCGGGCCGAACCAGGGAGCGGACTTCAGCACGGTACTTCCCTTCGTGCGCCACGTGCACCTGCGTGACGCCCGGTCTGACTGGGAGCACGTCCAGGTGCCGGCCGGAGCGGGACTGGTGGACTTCAACACCATCGTCCAGCGGCTGCACGAGCTGGGCTACGAGGGCAAGTTCGCCATCGAGTACATCGACTCACTGCCCATCGTCGCTGCGGAAGGCGAGCCGGCCGACGTACCGGCGAACATCTTGCGGATGCGCGACACCTTCCTGGCAGCCGAGCGCGGCGCGGGGATCGTCAGGACGCCCGCGCCTGCGGCCCCCGCGCCGGCTTAGCGCCAGTCGTAGTCGACAAACTCGCCCTGCTTGACGGCCCAGGCGTCGCGGAGCATGGTCTGCAGGTCGCCGCGCGGCTGGTAGCCGATCCAGCCGCGTGCCTTGCCGTGGGCGTGGTCGTAGCGCCAGCGCACCGGCAGCCTGATCTCCAGCGGCCGGCGGCCGGAGAGCTCTGACAGGAGGCGGGCGCCGTCAGTGAAGAGGAACGGTTCGGGAGCTCCGATGTTGAAGGATTCCCCCAGCGCCTCGGGACGTTCCACGGCGCAGACCAGGGCGTTCGCCATGTCGCGCGCGTCATTGGGCTGGTAGTACCAAGGGCGGCCCTCCATATCGGTGACACTGCACGGCTGTGAGGCATCTTCGGCCTGCGCCTCCACCTGGCGCCAGAGCTCCGTGCCGTCCGCCATGTAGAGCTCGCTGCCGGGGTTCGCCTGGCCGGACTTGAGGTTGCCCACCACGCGCTGCACGGTGAACTGGGCCAGCAGCTTCTCGCCGGAGAGGACGTGGCTGGGGCGCACGATGACCGTGCGCAGGCCGGTGCGCTGCGCCGCCAGCTCGGTGAGCTGCTCTCCTATCAGCTTGGAGAGGTTGTATTCGCTGGTGGCGCGCTTAGGATGGTTCTCGTCCACGGGGTGGTATACGGGGGCCAGCACGTGGCTGTCGTTGGGGAACACGCCGGACGAGCTGACGTAGACGAAGCGGTCCAGCCGGTCCGCCGCCTCCCCGCACGCGCGGCTGACCTGTAGGGTGGTCTGGATGTTGTTCTCGAAGTACGGACCAACCAGGTTGGCCGTATGCACCACCGCGTCCACTCCCTGGACTGCCCCACGGACGAAGTCCAGGTCCGCCAGGTCGCCGGTGCGCAGGTCCACGTCCAGCCCCTCCACGCGCGCCAGCTCAGCCGCTGGCGCGCCCTGCCAGACGGTGCCGCGCACTTCGTGGTTGCGCGCCAGCAGCTGCCGCACAAAGCGGCAGCCCACCTGCCCGGTGGCGCCGGTAACCAGGATCTTCATGTCTTGCTCTCCTCTACTTCGCCGCGCCGCGTGCTGCGTGCTGCGTGCTGCGTGCTGCGTGCCGCGTGCTGCGTGCTGCGCCAGAAAATAGCAGTCCCCCCTTCACGCTGTGAAGGGGGGACCGAACGTGCGGTGCGCTGTCGGTGTGTGCTGAGGCGAGTGACCCGCCGGCTTAGGAGCTAGCGCAGCGCGCCCATGCCGGTGAGCAGCTCGTCACCAAGCAGGCCCAGTTCCACCTGGTCCGGCTGGCCGGCGCGGTCTGGGCGGTATTCCATGCGCGCGCGCTGGAACCACTGGACCATGCGGCCGTCGGGCAGGGTGACCTGCTCGGTGCGAGGGTAGCCGTACTGCGCCAGGCCCCCGTTGGCGTTGAAGTACTCCAGGAACGGCCCGCGCACGTTGTGACCAGTCTCGAAGAAGTAGAGACCGTCCGCCGCCGCTTCCACGCGTGCCGTGGAGATGGCGGGCATGGCCGGCGCCGCTGGAGCAGCCGGGGCTGCGGGCGCTGCCGGTGCGGCGGGTGCC
>CADCTC010000278.1 GCA_902805635.1 uncultured Chloroflexota bacterium | reverse complement strand
CGGCGTCGCCGTCCGCTCGGAGGGTCTCGGAGACTTCGATGTCCGCGTCGTCGCTCGGGAGCGCGATCAGCTCAAGGTCCGATAGCCACTCCAGGAACGCGAGCAGTCGTGTCGGCGCCACGCGAGCCGCTTCGGCCGGCGTCTTCGCGTTGACCTGAAAGCCTGGTAGCTCCGGGATGAACAGGAGCGCCTCGCTCGGCCATACCTCAACGACCGCCGCGTACCTCATCGCCCCACCTCCGCCGGCTCGGATCGCCCCAGCGCGTCAGGGAGCGTCGTCAGCCGCCAGCCGCCGCGCCGGCCATCATGGACGAGGTGCATGCCGTCGAGCGCCGCGTCCGTGTCGGGAAAGTCGGAGCGGAAGTGGGCGCCACGGCTCTCCTCGCGGAACAGGGCGGCCTGAGCGATGGCCCGGGCACTCAGCAGCATGTTCTCCGTCTCCCAAGTGTGGGAGGAGTTAGGTAAGGACGTGGACACGCCCCGGAGGGCCGTGAGGGTCGAGAGGGCGTCCGTCAGACCGGAGGCGTCGCGGACGACCGAGACGGAGCGGCTCATGGTCTCCTGGAGCGTCGCCCGGATCGGATCGCTCGGGGCGTCGGTCGCGGTCTGGGAGGCTGCCGAGCTCCCGAGGGGTGGTCCGTCGATCAACGCGGCGGTCCACTCGACGGCGAACGCGGCGGCTTTTCGGTGACCGACAAGACCACCGGCGTGCGGTGGCGGCCCGATCTGTGGTTCCGCTCCGCCGGGGAGGTGACGCTTGAGGAGATCGCCGGCGGCGCGCGGCTGGTGTGCGACCTCTCTGACGCAGCGGCCATCTCCATTGACTCGCAGACGGACGGGCTGTGGGTCGCGTTCCGGGGGCTGCGTACCTGCGGCGGCGCCGAACTCGACGGCAGCGCCTTCGTCGCCACGCTGGCGCTGAATGGCGATGCCCCCGAGCTGCGCGTGCAGGTGGAGGAGATCGCGTTCGACGAGCAGCGCTTCCGGCTGGTCCAGGCGCAGTACCCGGCCCGCTTCGGTGCGCTGGAGACGTTCGTGGACCTTGGCGCGCTGGTGATCCCCCACTGGGAAGGAGCCATCGTCCCCACGCGCCGCGTGACGCTGCCCACCGTGGAGCTGTGGCTATTCGAGGACACCACGCGCACCATCGGCGCGCTCAACGACATCCCGGTCCCCACCATGCCCTGGTATGGCGCGTACCTGGACCGCGCCGACCACGCGGGCTTCGCCTGCGTGGTGGAGACCGCGGCGGACGTGCAGTTCCAGGTGGCGGCCAACTACACCCTCCAGCACCGCTTCGACGGACGCGGCCTGGTGTCGCCACTACCGCGCATCGCGGCGGCGACGCCGGTCTGGCTGGCCAGCCACGGCGCCCTTGGATACACGCGGCGCGCAACGTTCCGCTTCGGGCCGCAGCTGGACTACGTCGGCATGGCCAAGCACTACCGCGAGCACGCCCGACGCGACGGCACCTTCAAGTCGCTGGCCGAGAAGGCGCGGGAGCGCCCGCAGCTCGCCAGGCTGGCGGGGGCGCCCTACGTCGCGCTCTACGCGGGGTACCCGCACTACGCGCCCGGCGTCCACCCGGCCTTCGCAGGCTACACGTACAAGGAAGTTGAGGCCGTCGTGCGCGACCTTGCAGACGGGCTGCGCCTGCCGCGCGCCTTCGTGCATCTGTGGGGCGGTCTCACGCAGCAGCCGCCCGGCGCGCTACCGTTAGACACTGCGCCGGGTCCCGTCAGCGACCTCAAAGCCGCCGTCGACGCGGCGCACGACGCCGGCTACCTGTTCACGCTCTATAACGACTTCACCGCCTTGCTCGAAGAGTCGCCGCTGTGGGACGGCCGGCTGATGTACGCCGAGCGCGACGGCCAGCGCATGATGGGCCGTCCCTGGAACCGCGTCTGCGCCAGCCACTACCAGGATCTCGCGCAGCGCCAGATTCCGGGCATCGTCGAGGCGCTGGGCGTGCAGGCGGCCTACGTGGACTGCGCGAACGTCTTCTGGCGCGAGTGCTACGCCACCGACCATCCCGGCGAGCACCCGGCCACGCGCACCCAGGACATGGCGCGCCGCCTCGCGCTGCTGCGCTACATCCAGGAGCTCGGTCTCGTCTTCGGCGGCGAGCACATCCAGTGGTGGGCCGTCCCCGCGGTTGATTACTGCAATGGCGTCGGCACGCCTCCGGCCGCCTCGCGCATGCTCAGCCGCTTCCCGACGCCGCTGTGGCACCTGGTCTTCCACGACGCGCTGGTGGGCTACCCTCACGCGGCCGACGACTACACGCGCACCGCCGGTGTGGATTTCACCGACAAGCTCCTGCGCGACCTGCTGGTCGGCGTGCCGCCGATGTACTTCCTCAATTTACACGACTACCCGCAATGGCGCGACCGCATCGGCCAGGCCGACCGTGCCACCGGCGACGTGCTGCGCCACGTCGCGTTCGACGAGCTGCTGGACCATGCCGTTCTGACCGAAGACCGCCAGGTCCAGCGCACGCGCTTCTCTTCCGGCGTGGAGGTGACGGTGAATTTTGGCCTCGCTCTTCGAGATACGGGCAGTGGTGAGCCCATCCCGGCGAAGGGCTACCGCGTCACCGGCATGGGCGCCCAGCCAATCAGCGGTGCCTTCCAGCTAAGCGTCACTCGATGACGGCGGTAGTGGATCGGGCCGCTGGGGTCGCAGGTGCCCCAACCGCCGCGACGCACGACACCTACGAGGCGCTCGGCATCCGCCGCGTCATCAACGCCAACGCCGCGCTCACGCGCCTGGGTGGCTCGCTCATGCCGTCCCCCGTGCTGGACGCAATGCGGCGAGCGGCCGGCGCATTTGTGGACATGCACGCGCTGCAGGTGGGCGTCTCAGCCGAGATCGCGCGCCTCACGCGCAACGAGGCCGCCTTCGTCTGCGCCGGCGCCTCCGCGGGGCTGGTGCTCTCCGCCCTGGCCTGCATCACCGGCGACGACCTGCGCAGCGTCGCCCGGCTGATCGACCACGGCGCAGCCGCACTGCCGCGTCATGAGGTGGTGGTGCAGTGCGTCCACCGCAACCCGTACGATCCGGCGCTCCGACTGGCCGGCGCTCGAATTGTCCAGGCGGGCAACGCGCTGCAGACGTTCGAGTGGGAGTTGGCTGCCGCCATTACCGAGCGCACCGCCGCGGTGCTGTACCTGGCCGGCCCGCGCTTCGCCGCCGGGGCGCTGCCGTTGGAGACGGTGCTGCGCGTTGCGCACGCCGCGGGCGTGCCGGTGGTCGTGGACGCCGCCGCGCAGCTGCCGCCGGTGGAGAACCTGTGGCGCTTCACCGAGATGGGGGCCGACCTGGTGGTCTTCAGCGGTGGCAAGGCGCTGCGCGGCCCGCAGGCGTCGGGCGTCGTGCTAGGTCGTGCGGCGTTAGTAGAGGCCATCCGGGTCCATGCGTCCCCCCACCAGCGCCTGGCGCGCGCCATGAAGACCGGCAAGGAAGAGATGATGGGGCTGCTCGCCGCCGTGCGCTGGTACCTCGCCCAAGACCATGCCGCCGTCGCCGCACGCAACGACTCCACCGTGGCGGGCTGGGTAGCGTCACTCGGCAGCCTTGCCGGCGTTACCGTGCGGCGCGACCTCCCCGGCGAAGCCGGTCAGCCCGTGCCCCGCGCGCTCGTCACGCTTGACCCCTCGCTCGGCATCCTGAGCGCCGCCGTACAGGCAGTCCTCCTGACCGGCGACCCGGCGATCGACATCGCTACTGCTGGACCCTACAGCCTCTTCCTGAACCCGGAGTGGCTGGAGCCCGGCGAAGAGACGGTGGTCGCCACCCAGGTGGCAGCCGCAATCCGCGTCCTCACCAGGCGCTCTGGCTCGGCTTCCCGCTAACCGACCGCCTGCGGCCGCCCTATTACATTGGACGGCGGCGCGCCGACCGCCTGCGGCCGCCCTATTGCATTGGCCGGCGGCGCCGTCATCACCACGTAGCGTAGCTGGGTGTCGCCCACGTTGCGGAAGCCGTGCACCAGGGCGTCGACGCCCCGCCACAGCGGGTCGTCGGCGAACGGAGACCGGCTCCACAGCGCCGGTCGCACCGGGAGCCAGGCTCCCTCGGCGGCCCAGCGCGCCTGCACGTCGGCGCGCGAGCGGAAGCTGACCAGGCGGTAGGCCAGGTCCTGCTGCCGCGACCCGGCGAACACCGACAGCGCGTTGTGCTGCAGCTGGTGCGCATCGCGCCGGTCGGGCGGCAGCGGGCCGAAGCCGAACCGCAGCCCTGGCGCGGTACGGGCATAGGTAAGCGCCGCGTTCACCGTCGTCATCCAGTACCCGACGCGCCCCTGCGTCACGTTGACGATCAGCTCCGGCACAGGCGTTCCCGCCGGCACCGCGGTGCGGTCGGCGTGCAGTAGGTCCACCTGGAACTGGAGCGCACGCGCGGCGGCCGCCGTGTCCAGCGCTGCACGCACCGCTCCCGACGCGTCCGCTTCGGCCCACATCTCGCCGCCCGCACGCCAGACCCTGTTGGGCAAGCGCAAGATGCACTCGCTCGTGGCCGTCGGCCGCAAGCTCCTCGTCACCACCTACGCCATCCTGAAGACCGGCCAGCCCTATGACCCCACCTACGGCTCGACACCCGCCACACTTCACCACTTGACTTCTGTATAGGAATCAACAGAACCGTGAATTGTGCGGGCCAGAGGCTACCCGCTCAGCCAGGGCTGCTCGGCGGGGGCATGGGCTCCGCGCGGTGAATGTCTACGGGTGGCTGCTGGAGGCCGATCCCACGACCCCATCGCAGGTGAGACGCGACCTGCCAACCGGAGCGGCAGCGGGCGCGGCGCGCCGCAGACCTAGCGCGTCGGCTGCCCGCTGTCGGCTGCCATGGTATGTTTCCGTGGTCCCGTGCGGTGCCCGGCCTGTGTGGGCGCCGCCCGCGCCCACAGGGCGCACGCCAGCCTAGCAGGCTGCTCCTCGCTCACCCGGGGGGCACTGCTCGGCGGCCGGCGAGCGGCGACGGGAGAACGCGTCGGAGGAGATCACCCAGTGGCCGCACTCCCGGAACCCCGGCGGCGCTCGGCTGCGCGGCCGGCCGGCCCCGCGGGGGCCGCCGCCCGCCGCCTCGTGGCGGTCCAGCGAATCACCGACGCCGCGCTGGGGCACTTGGGAATTGAGGACCTCCTACAGGCCGTGCTCGGCCGCGTCCGGGAGTCGCTCGCTGCCGACGCCGCCGCAGTGCTGCTG
>CADCTC010000277.1 GCA_902805635.1 uncultured Chloroflexota bacterium | reverse complement strand
ACGGCATCCAGCCGGCGGTGGTCGCGCTGATCGCGCGCGCCATGCACCGCATCGGCGGGCACGCGCTGCACGACCGCTGGCTGTGGGGCATCGCCGTGGTGGCGGCGCTGGCGGCGCTGGCCGGGGTGCCGTTCTGGGTCACGCTCCCGGTGGGCGGGCTGGTGTACCTGCTGGTCAGGCGGGATCTCCCGCTGGTCGCAGGCGTGGTGGGCGCCGTGTTCGCCGCCGGCGCGGCGGCGTACGTGTTCGGCCGCACGGCCGAGGTCGGTCTGCTGCCGGGGCTGGCGACCACGCCGGGCGCAGCCGGCGCGGACGCTCCCGGCGCGGTCACCGGCAGCGAGTCGCTGCCGTCGCTGTTCCTCTCGGGGCTCAAGGCGGGGCTGCTCACCTTCGGCGGCGCGTACACCGTGATCTCGTTCCTGCAGCGGGACGCGGTGTCGGTGGGCGCGTGGATGACCAACGCGCAGTTCCTGGACGGTCTGGCGCTGTCGGGCATATTGCCGGCGCCGCTCATCATCTTCTCGACGTTCGTGGGCTACCTGGGCGGCGGGCCGCTCGGGGCGCTGGCGCTCACGGTCGGCATCTTCCTGCCCGCGTTCTCGTTCACCCTGATCGGGCACGAGTTGTTCGAGCGCCTGATCCAGCACCGGCCGCTGCACGCGTTCCTGGACGGCGTGACGGCGGGGGTGGTCGGGCTGATCGCGGCGACGACGCTGGGCCTCTTCCTGGTGGCGGTGACGGACCTCCCGCGGCTGCTGATCTTTGCGGCCGCGCTGTTCCTGCTGTTCCGCTGGAAGAACCGGCTGGCGATCCTGTGGATCGTGCTCGGCGCGGGTGCGATCGGGGCGGCGCTCGGCGCAGCCGGCCTGATCTGAGGCGGCAGCGTTTGGCGCCGGCCGCCACGCGACTAGTGGGGGCGCGCTGGTGCGGCGCTACCTCCGCGGGCTGCTCCCCTACTACCGGCAGGTGCTGGGCACGATCGTGATCGGGTCGCTGTGCGGCCTGATCATGAACACCACGGTCGTGTTGCCGGCAATTCTGCGCCGCTCCAGCTCCGCCGCGACCAACCGGTTGTCGGGGTCAGCGGCGAGAAACTGCCGCTGCGCCTACTTCGGCGGGGTACTGCTGATGGAGTCGGCGCGCGCGGTGAAGCGCTGGTGCCTGGAGCGCACCATCCCGCGCATGCGGAGCAACGTGCAGGCGGACGCGTTCCGCGGCGTCCTGGGGTGGCCGATGGCGCGGCTACACACCACCCCCGTCGGCGGCCTGCTGTCGCGCATCGTTGGGGACGCGGAGGTGATACGGCGCGGCACCGACCAGTTGACGGTCGAGGTCTGGGACACGTTCCTGATGTGTGCCTCGCTGGCGACGGCGCTGTTCGTGTACGACGCGAGCCTGTCGGCGGTCGCGCTGCTGCCGCTGGCCATCGTGCTGGCCCGAGCCACGAGGCAACCGGGTGCCTCCCCCACGGCCGGCTGGCCTGTCCTCGCCATCGCTGCAGCCGTACGGTGCCTACCTCCAGGACCGGTGGCAAGCCGGCTGCCACAACGTCAGCCAGTTGTACCGGGAGCTGGTCGAGCGGGGGTTCACCAGGAGCCGCTCCCTTGTGGTGCAGGCGCTCTCCTCCTGGCGGCCACCCCGCCCCGACGGCGAACCACGCCGTCGCGGGCGGCCCCGCCGGCGGCGCGTGCGCGTGCGCTGGCTGTGCGTGTTGGCTGAGGACCCCGTGCTCAAGACCGGCTATGACCTCCTCCAGCAGTTCCGCACCGTGCTTGCCGGCCGTGATGTGCCCGGACTGGCCACCTGGCTCGCCACTGCGCAGGCGAGCGAACTCCCGTCCTTTGTGGCCCTCGCCAATGGCATCAGCGCTGACCACGTCGCCGTGGAGGCCGCGCTGACCACCCCATGGTCCACCGGCCCTGTGGAGGGCCACGTGCATCGAGTCAAGCTGCTCAAGCGCCAGCACTATGGTCGCGCCAAACTCGACCTCCTGCGCCGCCGCGTGCTCGCCGCCTGAGCGCGCCCCGCAGCCAAGTGAATAGGAGGAGGCACCACCGCGCTGCCACACAGGTCTCCACCCCCCACAGGCGTGTTCGCGGGCCTGTTCAGCGTGTGCCCCGCCTCCCTGTCGGCGGGCGGCACACCGCGTTGGGTGCCGCCCGCCGCGGCCGCACCACGAACGGTCCATTCTGGACTGTCATCCCACGAAGCGCGGGAGAGCCCACTCCGACTTGTCAAAAGCACAGTAGGCATGCTCGAACAGGCTGCCGGTCTCGGCGAGGCGGTAGAGGGTGGGCGTGCGGATCGTGCGGGTGCCGTACGCGCCCATGGCCGGAGCGCGGTGCTCGTCGGCCCAGAGGAAGAGGAGGCGGACCTGCGCGCCGCGCTCCTCACGAGCGGCGGCCTGCAGCACGCCCTTCTCGACGGGGGTGCTGGTCGGGGTCGGGACACCGGTGTGCGACGGCTGCGCCGCGTGCCCGGACGAGCCGCTCGAGTGAGCCCCGCCCCACGTTGGACGTCACGCCGTGGGGCGATGCGGGTGTGACCGGCTGTCAGGTGCCGGCTCCCGGCGCCGTGGACTGCGGGGCACCGACCGGATCGGTCGCGGCGCTCGCCGGTAGGTCGACCCAGAAGCGGGCGCCCCGCCCGGGGGCGCTCTCGAGTCCGACGCGCCCCCCGTGCGACTCCACCAGCTCCTTGACCACCGCCAGCCCGATCCCCGCGCCGCGTGCCACGTGGAGCTCGGCCACTCCGGCGCCCCGGTAGAACTTCTCCCACACGCGCTGGTGCTCGCTGCGGTCGATCCCGGGCCCGCTGTCCGCCACCTCCACCCGCAGGGAGCCGTCCGCCTGCGCGCGCGCCCGCACACTGATCGGGCCGTGGGGGGCGTACTTCACGGCGTTGTCGATCAGGTTGGAGACGATCTGGGCGAAGCGCGTGGGGTCGGCGTAGACCGTGGCGCCCTCGGGCGCGTCGCACGTGAGGCGCTCTCCCCCGGCGTTGGCGCGGAAGCGGGCCACCGCGTCTTCGAGGACGGGCGCCACGTCGAGTTGCTCGGGGTGCACGGCGGCGCGGCCCCGCTCCAGCTGGGCGAAGTCGAGCAGGTCGTCCACCAGGCGCGTCAGCTGGGAGGTACTGTCCAGGATGCTCCCGGCCGTCGCCTCGATCGCACCCGCATCCAGCGAATGCCCCCGGACGCGGAGCCGGTGCGCGTACCCCCGGATGACGGTGAGTGGCGTCCGCAGCTCGTGCGAGACGGTCGAGAGGAGCTCGTCCTTGAACCGGTCGAGCTGGCGCAGCGCGCTCGCCTCCGCCTCGCGCAGGGCGAGCTCCTCGCCCTGCGCCGCCAGCTGGCGGAAAGCGTCCAGTCGCTCGGCCTCCAGCCACGCCCGCTCGACTGCCGCCCCGGCCTGGGCGGCGAGAGCGCCCGCGAGCGCCAGGTCAGCCGGGCCGTAGAAGCCGGGCGAGCGGTGGTTCACGTGGAGGCTGCCGATGCGCCGCTCGCCCACGTCAATGGGGACGTTCACTGCCGCCCGCACCCCACGCTCGCGCATCGTGCGGTAGGGAGCGTACGTGGCCGGATCCAGCGCCCAAAAATCCTCCACCAGCGCCGGCGCACCGCCGTCGCGCAGCGCAGCCGCGAAGCTGCCCTGCCTGATCGAGGGGGCGCTGGAGCGCGCGCCAACTGTCCCATCGCCGCCCACGCGCAGCATGAGACCGCCGCCGCGGACCTGCGGCGTGCGGGCGTGCGGGACCTGTGGGGCATGTGGGGCTGTCCCAGCTGTCCCAGCTGTCCCAGCTGTCCCAGCTGTCCCAGCTGTCCCAGCTGTCCCGTGGTCCTCGACCGCGGCGGCCCGGTTCCCGGCGCCCGCAGGGTAGACGTAGGCCACGGCATAGTCGCCGCCGAGCAGGGCGACCGCGCCGCGGAGCAGCGCGACCAGCGCGGCCTCCAGGTCCGGGGCGGCCCCCACGGCGGCCAGAGTCGCCGAGAGCCGCTCGGCCCGACGGCGTTCGGCGTGCGCGCTCCGCACCCGGTCCAGGGCAGCCCCGGCGTGGGCTGCCAGCAGGTCCAGGACGGCGCGCTCGTCCGCGCCCAGGGCCTCAGGGGCGGCGAAGTTGACCCCGAGCGCGCCCAGGACCACGTCGCCGGCGCGCAGCGGGAGCAGGGCGAACGACAGGACGCCCTGCGCCACCAGGTCCGGATAGGGGCCGAAGGCGCCGGCCGACCGGGTATCCGGCACCCAGACCGCCGCCGCCGCCGCCTCCAGCACGCGCCGCGTGGCGCCGGCCGCGCGCGCCGGGACGCGGCGCGGCGCGCGGCCAAGCTCCTGGGTCAGCAGCCCGCCGCCGGATTCGGCGTCCTGCAGCAGGTCGCTCCACGACGGGAGATCCGCCAGCACCAGCCAGCTGCTCCGCCCGGCGAGCGCCCCGACCGTGCCCTGCAGGATGGTCTCCAGCAGCCGCACGAGCGCCCCGGCCTCGGGCGGCACGGGAGAGGCGATGGCGAGGGCGGCCTCGTGCAGCGCGTGCAGGCGGGTGCTCCGGCGCAGCGCCGCCTCGCGCGCGCTCTGTGCGCGGATCAGCGCGGCGCGCGCCTCCTCCTCCCGCTTGCGCTCGGTGATCTCCGTCACCACCACGCCCACGCCCACGACGCCGCCCCGGGGGCGCCGGACCGGGTAGTAGCTCGCGAGCCAGTGGCGGCGCTGGCCCGGGGACGCCGCCGTCTCGCCGGAGACCTCTTGGGCGAGGACGGGTCGGCCGGTCTCGAGGACGCCGCGGTAGAGCGGCTCGACGGCGGGCGCGAGATCCGGCACCACTTCCGCGATCGTCCGGCCGAGGTGCCGCTCGACCGGCACCCCGTCGATCGCCGCCAGTGCCGCGTTGGCCCGCACGAATCGCAGCTCGCGGTCGACGAATCCCAGGCCGACCGGCGCGGTGGCCAGCAGCGTGTCCAGCAGCGCCAGGGAGTCTTCCCGGTCCCGGACGGCGACCCGCAGCTCCCGGAAGAGGCGTGCCCGGTCGATGGCGAGGGCCGCCCGATCGGCCGCCAGTTGGAGGAGCTCAACCGCCTCGTCACGGAACCGGTGGGGCCGCAGCGTGCCCACCTCGAGCACCCCCAGCAGGCGGTCCTCCACCACCAGCGGTGCTCCGAGGAGCGCGCGCACACCCCACGCGCGCACGAGCGGGTCCGCCACATCGACGGTCGCGGCGCCATCGGTGTCGGGCACCGCAGCAGCGCGGC
>CADCTC010000276.1 GCA_902805635.1 uncultured Chloroflexota bacterium | reverse complement strand
GGGCGCTGGCGCTCGGGCGCGAGCACGGCCTCGAGCGCCTCCAGCCGGTCCGCCAGGTCGCCCTGCTCAATGGCCCGGATGCCGATGTTGGCGAGATAGCCGACGGCGTTGGCGACCCGCACGTCCACCCGGCCGGTGCGCACGTCGTTGATGCTCTCCTCCACCAGGGAGAGCACGTCGCTCATCGAGCGCACCCGGACGCTGGACTCCGGCAGCGTGACGACCCGCCCTGCCTGGCCGCCGCGCCGACGTGCCTCGTCACGGTCGCTCGCGAGATCCGGGTCGTGGGCGAAGCAGAAACGGGAACCCGCGACCGCATACCCGCCGCACGGGCGACCATCCGCATGCGCGTGGGAACAGCGGGCACTAGCCATCAGACGTTCCTCCAGGAGCCGTGTCTTCAATACAGCGTGCGTTGGGTGCGTGCCTTCCCGCAGCCCAGACCTTGCAGGACACACATCCATCAAGCGACCCTCCCACTCGCCTGCCGCCGCCGATCGGCCGGCTGCGGGTGAAGTAGCGCTCTCCCCGTGTCCGCGTTTCCCAGGCCATCGGTTGTGTTGGCTCCTTTCCTCGTGCGCCGCCCGGACGGGCGCCGGTATGGTGCGTGGTTGCGTGTGTCCGCGCCTGCACGGCGCAATGCCCCAGCGACGAGAAGAGCACCACGCGGCCTCTCGTGTGGCGCTGGTGCCCTGCGTGCGGATCGTGGCAGGAGCACGCTGGGGCACTGTTGGTCTCGCGCTGCGCTCATGGTGTCGGCGTCCCCGCCGGAGGAGCGAAGCGGCCGGTCTCGTCGCCCCAGACCGCCCACGAGCTGTCGTGGCGCGTGCGGGCGAAGAGCTCGATGCGCGGGCTGAGCACGCCGAACAGGCGGTCGATCCAGACGTACTGCTCGTCCGGCTTGCGGGAGTGCTCCCTGACCGGGGCCTCGATGACGCTGGGCAGCGCCCGGTCGAGGCGCGGCGGCAGGGTGCCGCGCCGGCCGACCAGCAGCACCTCGTGGCTGTTGCGGAAGTAGTAGCCCGTGCCGCGCTTGAGGCCAGTCGGATCCCGCGGGTCCGTCTTCACCCACACCAGCGAGGTGCGGTACGGGAAGCCCCAGCCGCGCATGATCCGCATGGCAGCCTCCTGCTTGGGCACGGTGGTCCACAGGAAGAGCACGGACCGCCGCGCGGCCAGGTGCGGCACCGGCAGCGCGGCGATCTCGTCGTCGCTCAGCGCGCCTCCTTTGTAGTGGCGCTCCGCCGCCCGGCTGCGCCCCCGGGCGGAGCGAGTCTCGAAGCACCAGGGCGGATCGACCAGGAGTTCGCGGTAGCCACCCGGCACCGAGGGCAACGTGCCCCACGCGACCGCGCTCACCGCACGCCCCCTCGCCAGCGCGTGCTCCACGCGCGGCGTGCGCATCCCCACACGCCGCACACCCTCCCGCCGCAGCGGCACGGGCCGATCACGCTGCTGCACTTGCTGCTCTTAGGTGGACGCCCGCGTCCCACTACGCCACTCCTTCCGGTATCGCTTGGGGCACATAGCGCCATCCTTGGGAGCGCGCCGCGGCGATTGGCGCGTAGTGGTCCTCACACAGGGGCCAGCGGCTCCACGCGCCCCAGTCCGCAGGGAGCCGGTACGCGGCGGCGCTGGCGCAGTGGGCGCACCGCTCGGAATGTGCGCGCGCACCAAACCCTGGTGCAACGCTGCAACGCTGCAACGCTGCAACGCTGTTGTCCAAACCAGGCTGTTGCTCTCTGGCAGCGGATCGCCAAAGAGCGTTGCAGCGTGCATTGCAGCCGCGGTGACTACTGCAACGCTGTCCGTGCGTCCGGCCACTGCAACGCTGTGGGTTCCTGCAACGCTGTCCGCACCGCTGAAAGGGGGGCTGTTCCTCTCTAGTGGGGCGCTCGCCGCGCCGAGAGCGTTGCAGCGTTGCAGCGTTGCACGGGCATCCTGTGGTGCGCCACTTTCTGCCCGGATGTAGGCGAACACGGCCGCCTTGTGCGCGCGCACCTCCGACAGCAGTGGCGCCACGGCCGTCGGGTCGGGCTCGCCGCCACGCTGGTAGCGCAGGCGCAGGCGGCCGTTAGTCGCACTGACTGTGTAGCCCGCCGCCGCCAGCTGCTCGAGGAGCGCCTTCACAGGTCCACCTCCCGCAACCCGGCGACAGCTTCCTTCAGGGGCAGCACCGTGACCAGCGCCGGGAGTGGCTCGCCGGGCACGTACATGGCCTGGTGGTGGCCGCCCTTGCGCGTCTCCAGGTTCTTGAGAAAACCCAGCTTGAGCGGGTTGGACAGCCGGCGGCTCGCCGCGGACTTGTCCAGGCCCAGCCGCTCGGCCACGCGCGCCAGGGGTACCCCCGTCTCGTGCGCGCCGGCTTCGTCGCACAGCGTCGTGACCGCCTCCACCGCCTGGCGCTGCGGCTGGGTGAGCCCGTCCGACTGCGCCACGGCGAAGAACTCGGCCATCAGGTCGCGCACGATGGCGTAGTCGTCCAGGGACGCCACGATGGCGCCGTCGCCGGCGCGGTCCCGCTGCTCCTGGTGCAGCACGGCGCAGGCGCAGATGAGGGTGAGCAGCTTGCCGATGTCGCGCCGGATGCGGACGGAGCGGCACGGCACCAGCGCCGCCAGCGTCGGGGCATAGGGGATGCGCACCCGCCGCTCGCCCGCCGCGTCGAGCCAGTCCTGCAGGGCGTGCCACGGCGCCAGGTCGGGCGCGGCGTCCTCGTTGCCCGTAAACGCCGCGGCGGCGCGCTGGAGGATGGCCGCCGAGTGCTTGGGGTCGTCGTCCACCGACAGGGGCAGCGCCCGCGTCTCGAGCTCGGCGTCGATGCTGTGCCGGGTGGTGGTGGTGAACAGCGCGGTCGGGCCTTCCTTGACCACCTCGCGCGAGGCGATGCTGCCGTCCTCCGCCTTCTCCACCGTGCCGATGTGCAGCCGGCCCTCGGACAGCAGCGAGCGCATGATGTACGCGCCCATGTCGCCCGCCACGCCCGATGCCTCGAACAGCACGACGATGCGGTGGCGCAGGTCGTCGGTGCTGTAGGCCAGATACTTCGGGCTGACGCTGGTGTAGTTGACGAAGGCGGACGGCGGCAGCAGCGCCAGGACGCGCTCCAGCGTGAAGCTCTTGCCGCCGCTGGACGGTCCCTTGATGATCACGCTGACCGGCCGCTCCAGCAGCCGCGACACGGCCGCCAGGAAGGTGGTCAGCGCGGTGCGCCGCTCGCCGACCAGGCCCAGCGCGCCGAGCGTGGCGTACGCCCGGTCGAGCAGCTGCGGGTCCGCGAGCAGCGGCTGTGCCTGCTGGTGGAGCGAATCGACGGTCTCCGGCGTGCGCTCCGTGGGTGCCTCGCCGGGAGCGACGTCTTCCGCCCGGAGCTTCTGCTCCACCTGGTTGGCCAGGGGCAGCAGCACGTCGAGCACCTGTTTGGCGGTGGCGTAGCCGCTGCCCGCCTCCTCCACGGCTCTGGCGCAGCGGCGCCGGGCCAGGTCGTTCGACAGGTGCACCAAGTCTTGGAAGCAGAGCTTGTCGTTCCACACCTCGATGGAGGCGGCCACGCCGAGGCCGGTGCGGTCGGTGGTGGCGCCCTTGACGTAGAGCGTCAACCCGTCGCCTACGACCACCTTGAGCGGCGGGTCGAAGGCGCGCGATTTCATCGCCACGCGGCACCTCCCGGACGCACCACGGGCGGCGGCGGCACAGCCGCGGCCGACGGCCTGACAGCAGGCAGTGAGGCACCGAACCCCTGCGCCGCCAGCGCCTTGGTGCAGGCGGCGAAGTCGCCGCCGTGCTCCAGCAGCGCCACCACCGCGAAAGGCGAGTACGCCGAGCCGGACTCGAACGGCGGCGCGCTGGAGGTGAAACAATAGAAGAGGCCGGAGTCGTGGAAGTTGAGGGTGGCGCTGTGGGTGCCGCCGCGCTTGCCCGGCCGCAGCCAGTAGGACTCCCCGCCGCGCGAACTGCGGAGGGTCCATCCGTGCCGCTCAAGCAGCGCGCGCACGTCGCCGCACCGGTTGAAGTCATCGCCGGGGCGGCCGCCGGCACCCTCCACCACCAGGCGCGCCCCGGCGGGTGCGCGCCGCTCACCACTGGGCGGCGCGGGCAGCGCGTCGGGGTCGAGCAGGGCGCCGTGGTTCCAATAGGACTCGCGCGGCGCACCGGGCCGGCAAGCCGGCAGGTAGTGCAGGCGGGCAGGGTCCTTGCAGGCCGGATCGGCGCCCGGCACGAGCGCCGCCACGGCACGCCGCCACACCTCGCGGTACTCGTCCACCGGCAGACGTCTGCGGGTGGGCAGCACCAGGCGCCAGCGCTGATCCGTCGGTGCGTGGCTGTGCGTGGTGTAGCGAACGTGCTCAAACGGTGCCAGCGCCGCGACCGGCGGTGCCAAGTGGTCGTAGTCGAACACCAGTGCCGTCAGGTAGTCCACGCCGGCGTTGCCTCGCGTGGCGCCGTGCTTGTAGACGGCGGGCGAGAATGCCTGTCCGTCCTTGCGCACACGCTCGACGTGCCGGGTCAGCAGCGCGGCCGCGCTGCGCCACGGCAGCGCGACCAGCCGCGGCACCACGCTGGTGGAACTCTCAAAGAGAGAGAACGCGATCAGCGCCGAGGGGCTCCGTGCCGAGACTCGTCGGTCCTCTAGGCGAACCATCGGAGTCGCAGTGAGGCCCTGAGGACAACGTGGCACGAGCATCACGCGCACTCCTGACGGGTGCCCTCGCGCCGTGAGTCGGAGGCCCCGGACTCACCGTCCAACCGCGTGCGCCACCAGGCTGCTGCCAAACGCGCCAACGCAGCGGCCAAGCACCGACAGTCAGTATTAGCGGCGCACATGGGAGCGATGTGAACCTGCTTAGGCGAGTGCGCAAGCATTGCCCACCTCGCCCACTTCCGGACGCTGGAATGCACGCACGCGGGTTGGGCGCCGCAGTGCCTGCCGTAGCAGGTGGATCGCCTGCTGATCGGGACTGCGGGTGTCCCGTTCGGCCTCGTGCGTCAGCCGCTGGTACTCGCGCTCGGTGAGTACCAGCAGCAGCCGTCTTGCTGTCGTCGTACTGGCCAACTTCGCCCTCCTTGTGCTTGATCCAGCATAGGCAGGCCGGGCGGAAGAAGACCGGCAGAAGAACCGCAGAAATCCCGCTATCGATTTATCGCGGTTCGATCAGGGGGTAAGGCCGCTGCCCCGCTTGCCCCTGAACTCCTTGAGCCACCCGCTCAGCGTGCGTTCCGACCACCGGGGGTACCGCGCCACTATCGCCTC
>CADCTC010000275.1 GCA_902805635.1 uncultured Chloroflexota bacterium | reverse complement strand
GATGTGAAGACGGGCACAACCTCGCACCGGGCGGACTTCCAGCGGATGCTGAAGGCGGCCGGAGCCGGGACCTTCGACGTGGTGGTGGTGTGGAAGGTGGACCGGGCGGCGCGCGGCCTATTCCCCACGGCGGCGCTGATGGAGGTGATCGAGGCGACCGGGCTGCGGCTGGAGGCGGTCAAGGAGACGGTGGACCTCAACTGGCTGGGCATCATGGCCGCCGTCGCCGGGATCGAGCTCAAGAACATCCGCGAGCGCACGACCGCATCACGGCGGGCCTACGCCCGGCAGGGTGTGATGCCGAACCGCATGTACCGCTACGGCTACAAGGCCGATGAGCAGGGGCGTCCGGTCATCCACGAGGAAGAGCGCGCGGTGCTCATCGAGGCGGCCACGCGCTACGCCGCCGGCGAGCGGGTGCCCCACATCTGCGAGGACTTCACGCGCCGCGGGGTCGCCTCCCGCCACCCGGAAAAGATCCGGCACGACACATGGAACACCGACTACCTGTGGGGCCTGCTGAGCGACGAGGGAAGCTGTGGTTGTACTCGGGAGAGTGCCAGATCGAGGCGTCCGATTCATCGAGCACGGCGCGCAGCTGCGCCACGCCGGGATGGGCTTCACTCTCCGGCTCCTCGTCGTACATAGGGAGTGCCAGCTCGTGCAGGTCCACGACCTGGCTGCGGTGGCCAGCGGCGGCGACGCGCTCGGCGATCAGCTGCACCGCTCGCAAGCTGCGCCGGTTTTTCCGGATGCTACCGCAGATAACCGGAATAAACAGGGGCTCACCGGTCTCGCCTGTGCCTGCGCGTGCGTCTGTGCCTGGACCTGCGGTCATGTCACGTGCCCTTCGTACGGCGGTGTCTCTTCCTGCACGGTACCAGCCGCTGCAACGGACCCTTCCCTCTACAATCCGGCAATGGCGGAGAAGGAACCGGGGCAGCCCGGCGCAAAGATCACCAAGACGCTCGCGCGCCGCGTGGCGCAGAGCAAGGGCAAGCCGGTCAAGGCCGTGGTCTTCGCGGCGATCGACGCGGACAAGCTGACCCTGGAGTCGTTTGCAGCACGTGCCCGGCAGCGCGACGCGGCGGTGCGGGAGCGGCTGGGCTCCATCATGGAGCGGGTACGCGCCTGGGAGACCCAGCACGGCCAGTCGGTGGACGTAGAGTTCCGGCCCAACGACGCTTCCGTCGTGGTAACCGGGCCGGCGGAGCTGGTAGATGTCCTGGCGGCGGACGAGGCTGTGGCAGTGCTTGACGCCGAGTAGCGCCGGCTAGCGATCGCCTTCGCGCTCGAGCCAGCGCCGCCTGGCAGCGGCCTGGCGCGTCTCGGATCGGTCGTTCAGCTCGGCCAGCTCGATGCGGTTGCCGTCGGGATCTTCAATGAAATAGATGAACGCGCCGCTGGTACCGTGGTACGGCTCGCCGATCTCCAGGCCCTTACGGCGCAGCACATCCAACGTGGCTGGCAGGTCTTTCACGGTGAGGCAGAAGTGCAGGAAGCCGGAACCCCGCGCCGGCGGCTCGGGTTGCCGGCCCTCATCGCCGCCTTCGAACAGCTCCACGAACTGGTCGGGACCAAACTGGACGTAAATCAGGCCCAGACTGCCATCCGGACGGTTGACGCGGAACGCCTCTTGGAAGCCAAGGACGCCTTCGTAGAAGGCAAGGCTCGCTGCCACGTCGCGCACGCGCAGGGCCACATGGTTGAACCGCACCGGCCGGATGCCCAGGTCACCGCTGTCGCCGCTACCGGCATCCGCCTCCGAGTTTGTCACTCTGTCTCTTTCTGCCCCGGCACTACCAGGGACGCAGGCCGAGCCGCGCCAGCAGCGCGGCGCCGGCTGGGGTGACGCCGGTCACGAGCACTAGCTTGATCGCGTCGCCGGGCAGAAAGGGCAGCATGCCGGTCGCGATGGCACGGTCGAGCGGCGCGGCGGTCACCGCGGCGAGCCATGGGACACCTACCAGGTAGACGGCGGCCGATGCGAGGGCGAGACCCACGACGCGGCGCCAAAGCGGCGCGGCCACGCCGGCAAGCACACCCGCCGCCACGACGGCCGGCAGGAAGCCCATGATGTAGCCCCCAGTCGGGCCGAGCAGAACCGGCAGACCGGCACGCCCGAGCGAGAAGACCGGCAGGCCGGCAACGCCCTCGGCAACATAGGCCAGGACGGCGAGCGCGCCACGCCGCGGGCCATACAGCGCGCCGATGAGCAGGACGCCAAGCGTCTGGCCGGAGATCGGCACCGGCGTGAATGGCAGCGGCACGCTGATGCGCGCCGTCAGCGCCAGGAAGGCGGTCGCTGCCAGGAGGAAGAGCGCCTCACGCGCCAGCGTGCCGGCCAAGGAAGGCCGGGAGCGGTGATCGATCGTAATGCCAGGGATAGGAAGTCCAGCGTCCACGCGCGCATTCTAACGAGTAGGCAGCACGTAGCTGACAGCTGACCGCCCGACCATGGGCCGCAGCCCACGGCTGCGTCTGAGCGAAGCCCGCTGCGCGGGCGCTCGGTGATTCGGACCCGTCACCGCTACGCCACGGGTCGTATGTGCAAGATGCACAAGTGGAGACTTAGGAGGTTCGGCCGGTCTGCACGTACCAAGGGATGGTGGCACGCACCTACTATCTTGGCGTACCCCACATAGCGAGGGAGAGGGACAGAAAGCGGCAACATGGACAAACTGGCAAGCGCACTCGACCTGACGACCCCTATCACTCTTAACTTATCGGCCACCGGCTGGATGCTGCTGGCCTCGTTCCTGGTCTTCATCATGGTGCCGTCGATTGGCCTGCTCGAGGCGGGCCTGACGCGGCGCAAGAACGTGCTGCACGGCCTGATGAAGAGCCTCTCGGCGGCGGGTATCATTAGCGTGGTGTTCGTCGTGATCGGCTTCTCGCTCTCCTTCAACCCCAACACCGCGGGTGGAGTGATCGGGCTGCCGGACGGCTTCTCGCTCGGCAACAACTGGAACACCCTGTGGCCGGTGGCATTCGACGCCAGCGCTGCGCCGATCAGCGGCGTGCCGACACCGGTGTTCATCCTGTTCCAGACCATGTTCGCGGCGGTGACGCTGGCGCTGGTGGGCGCGGGTGTGCCGGAGCGCATGAAGTTCGGCGCGTGGCTGCTGTACTGCCTTTTCGTGGGCGTGATCGTGTATCCGCTGATCGCGCACATGGTGTGGAGCGCCAACGGGCTGTTCAACACGCTAGGCACTATCACCGGCTGGCTGCCGGGCATGGGCTCGCGCGACTTCGCGGGTGGCATCGTGGTGCACATCCAGGCCGGCGTGGCCGGGCTGGCGATCACCATGGCGCTGGGCGCTTCGGTGAAGCGGCGCCAGACCATGAGCCTGAAGGCCAACAACAGCGCGGGGCTGTTGGACGTGGACGACAACGTGCGGCCGCAGCTTGAGAAGGAAGCGGGCGAGCGCTACGGCTACAGCATCCCCCTGGCAGTGGTGGGCACGGCGCTGCTGTGGTTCGGCTGGTTCGGGTTCAACCCCGGCAGCAGCCTGGACCTGAACTTCCAGTCCGCCTACGCGGCGGTGAACACCAACCTGGCGGCCGCGGTGGGCTGCATGGTGGCGCTGCTGGTGGGCCGCTTAATGGACGGCAAGTGGGACCCCATCATGGCCATCTCCGGCATCCTGGGCGGACTGGTGATGATCACACCCAACGCCGGCTTCGTGGACTCGCTCGGCGCGCTGATCCTGGGCATCATGGCCGGTGTCATCACGGTGCTGGCTATCAAGGCGATGGACAAGTATCTCTACCACGTGGACGATCCGGTGGGTGGCTTCCCGGTGCACGGCGTGAACGGCCTTATCGGGTCGCTGGTGGTGCCGCTGTTCGCCAACCCGGACGTTGCCGGCATCGGCGGACTGACGCAGGCGGGCCTGTTCTACGGTGGCGGCGCCAACGCACTGGTGTGGTTCCTCATCCAGGCCATCGCGGTGATCTTCGCGGCGGTGTTCACATTCATCACCTCGTATGGCTTCGTCAAGGTGGCGCAGAGCTTCATGCGGGTGCGGGCAACGGTGTCCGAGGAGATCCAGGGCCTGGACCTGGCCGACCACGGTGTCGCTGCGACCACCGATCTGGAGGACCTGCGCACTGCGGGGGCGACTGCCTAACCATTCCCAACTACATCAACTGTCCTCCGCGTCGCTCACGCTTCAGAGAGCAATGGCGCTCCGCATGGCCACCGGCTTATGATCCCGGTGGCCATGCGCTTTTCTGCGGGGGACACCATCGGTGAGTACACCATCCTGCGCCGCCTGGGCCAGGGTGGGATGGGCACCGTCTACCAGGCGCGCGACACCGGCGGCCGCCTGGTTGCACTCAAGTTGCCGTTCTAGAACCTGCTCGACGATCCCGGCACCCAAGTGCGATACGAGCGAGAACAGGAGATCGCGCGGCAGCTGGACCACCCCGGCGTGCAGCGACTGATCGAAACCGGGTACTCAGAAACCGTCAACGCCGAGACCGGCCGGCGCGCGCCGTACACGGTGCTGGAGTGGGTGGACGGGGGGCTGCTGCGCGAGCATCTGTACGATGGCAAGCCGCTCCAGGTGGAGGAGGCGGTGCGCATCGCGGTGCAGCTGTGCGAGGCGCTGGCATATTGCCACGCCAAGGGCATCGTGCACCGCGACTTGAAGCCCGACAACGTCATGGTGACGCGCGACGGGCAAGCGACGCTGATGGACTTCGGTGCAGCGCTGCTGGAGGGGGCGCGCAAGATCACCACCGCCTCGCTCTCCGCCGCACTGGGCACGCCGGACTACATGTCGCCGGAGCAGGTGCAAGGGCAGCGCGGCGATGCGCGCTCGGACGTGTACGCGCTGGGCGTGATGCTCTACGAGATGCTGGCGGGGCAGCCGCCGTACCGTGGCGACACCGCCCTGGCGGTGATGGCGCAGCACGTCCAGTCGCGACCGGCGCCATTGCGCTCACGCAACCGGCGCGTACCGGCAGCACTGGAGGCGGTGGTGGCGAAGGCGATGCGCCGCGACCCCGCCAGGCGCTACCAGGACATGGCGGCGCTGGCCCACGATCTGGCGCACCTTGACGATGTAGACCCCGCGCGGCTGGACGCCGAAGCGCTGGAAGAGAGAGTGGCGCCCGCGGCGCGTGGGCTGAGCGGGCGCACGCTGGCGGCCGCCGTCACGGCGGCAGTCGTGCTGCTCGGACTAGGAATCGCACTCGGCACGCGCCTTGCGTGGTGAGCGGCGCAATGCCGGACTCACCCGCTACACCCGACTCACTCGACCGCAACGTGGCGGTCGCCCGACGCATCATCCTCGAGGTGATCGACCAGTCTAAGCTTGAGCTGGCCCACGAGCTGGTGACGGCGGACTACGTAGAGCACCGCCCAAATGGCGACGGTCCCAACGGCGTGGAGGGGCTCAAAGCCTGGATCCAGACGGCGCACAAGGGGTTCCCCGATTGGCGCCACGAGATCACCGGCGTGGTGGCACAGGGAGAACGGGTTGTGCTGCGCAGCACGCTTCGTGGCACGCACCGCGGCGAGTTCCAGGGCATCCAGCCCACCGGCAAGCAGATCGAACAGTTCGGCTACGACGAGATGCGCATCGTGGACGGCAAGATGGTGGAGCACTGGGGCGAGTACGACTGGCTCGGCTTCTACCAGCAGCTGGGCGTCGTGCCCGATGACGTCGGCAAGTAGCTACAGGGTCGGAGAATCTTGACGGATTAACCTCTCATCCTTCAGCTCAGACCACAGCTGGGCGGGGATCTCGTGGCGCATCCAGGCCAGGTTCTGGCGCACCTGGTCCACCGCGTTGGGGCCGGGAATGATGGAGGCGACCGATGGGTGGGCCAGCGGGAACTGCAGCGCGGCGGCGGCCAAGGGGACGCCGTGGCGCCGGCAGACCGCCTCGATGCGGCGCGCCTTGTCCACCACCGGTGATTCCGGCGGTCGGTACCCATACGTGGCGTCGCTGGCGTCCGGCCCCTTGGCGAGGATGCCCGAGGCGAATGGCGCGCCGATCACCACGCCCGCGCCACGCTCCTGGCAGAGCGGCAGTTCGCGCTCCAGCGCGTCCTGGCTGAGCAGCGTGTACGGCATGGCCACCAGGAAGAAGTCCAACGGGAACCGCTCCAGAAAACGCGGGATCATGCCGGTGACGTTGATCCCTGCGCCGATGGCACGGATGTGGCCGCTGCGCTTGAGCTCCTCCAGCGCAGCGTAGCCGCCGCCCTCGCTCAGCTCGTCTAGGCGCGCAGTAATGCCGGCGTCGTTGCCGTGATAGCCGGCGTCCAGGTCGTGGATCAGAAGGGCGTCCACCGTGGTGATGCCCAACCGCTGCAAGCTGTCTTCATAGGAGCGCAGTACGCCGTCGCGGGTGTAGTCGAAGCGCAGCTCGAACGGCAGCCCCGCGCCGCGTCGCTCGAACACGGCCGGGTCGGAAGGCCGGAAGAAGACGCGTCCAATCTTGGTGCTGAGCACGTAGCTCCCGCGCGGCTTGGTACGCAACACGCGGCCGATGCGGTGCTCGCTCTTGCCGCTGCCGTACCACGGCGCCGTGTCGAAGTAGCCGATGCCGCTTGCGTAGGCCGCTTCCAGCGCCAGGTCGGACTGCGCCTCCGGGATCTCGGCACGCATGTCGCCGACCGTTGCCGTGCCACAGCCCAAGACAGTCACCTCTACACCGGTGTTGCCAATAGTGCGCAGCGCAAAGGGGTTCATGTTGGTGTCACTCCCAAAGAAGTGCGCCGGGACGCGGCGCGGTGCGCTACTGTAGCGCGTGGCACAGACCCTACTCGCGATCGGCGCGCACTACGACGACTGCGTCTTCGGCGTCCCCGGAGTGCTGGTCAAGGCGGCGCGCAAGGGATGGCGGGTGGTTATCCTCACGTTGATCGGCGACTACACCAACTTCGCGCCCGCACGCGACCGGTCCGAGGCGCTGAAGGAGGGCTGCACCGCCATCTGCGGCGACTACGGCGCGGAGATGCGCTTCCTGGATTTCAAGGGACACCGCTTCGGCGTGACCGAAGAGACGCAGCTAGCCGTGGCGCGTGCGGTGGCGGAGGTGCGGCCGGACGCCGCTCTGGTGCTGTGGCCGCACGACCGGCACGGCGACCACGGTCCGGCTGCCCGACTGAGCGAAGTCGCGCTGCGCCACGCGGGGCCACTGCTGGAAGACTTCGGCTACCAGCCGCCGCGCCGGCTCTACGCCTACGACAACGGCCCGCGCCACACCATCGCCTTCGAGCCCGACACATACGTTGACGTAACGCAGGAGTGGCCCACCGCCGCCGAGTGGTTGGGCCGCTTCATGAAGCTGGCCTACGGGCCGCGCAGCGCGGGCGCCGGTCCGCACCCTGCGCTGGACCGTAAAGCCACCCAGGCCGCGTACCGCGGCAAGACCTGCGGCGTGCGCTACGCCGAGGCGCTGCGCGCGCTCGACGCATACCCACAAGAGATCGTGTGAGGGTGAAGCGAGGGCAGGGCCTCACACCGTCTGGATGATGTAAGAGGTCACACCGCGGAGGCGGCCGGGGTTTCCTGGTGGATCATGGCCAGCAGCACCTCTACCAGCTGTGGCTCGAACGCGGTGCCACGTCCCTGGCCGATGAAGTCCACTACGCGCTCCAGCGGCCAGCCGGCACGGTACGGGCGGTCGCTGCGCAGCGCGTCGAACACGTCGGCGATAGCCACAACGCGCGCCGCGGGCGGGATAGCCTCACCGGCCAGCCCGTCCGGGTACCCCTTGCCGTCCCAACGCTCGTGGTGGTGGCGCACGGCGAGCGCCGCGGCGTGCAGCGCCGGCACTCCCGCCACGATCGTGGCGCCGGTGAGCGGGTGGCGGCGCATCAAGACCAGCTCGGCGTCGTCCAGGGGGCCCGGCTTGGTGAGCACGGCCTCCGGCACGCCGATCTTGCCGACGTCGTGCAGCGCGGCGCCGAAGCGCAGGTCGCGCAGCAGCGGCTCGCTCCACCCAAGGCTGCGTCCAATCCTGTCTGCGAGCACCATGACGCGGGCCACGTGCTCTCCCGTCTCGTGGTCCTTGGCCTCCACCGCACCGCCCAGCAGCTGTACCGTCTGCGCGTAGGCATCTTCCACCGCGCGACGCAGCTCCCGCTCCTCGTCCACCGTACGCTGGAGCTCGGCCAGGAGGCGCGTGGTGAGCGGCTGGACGAACGGGAGCGCCGCGGCAGCGGCGCCGCCGGTGGGCAGTGCCGGGAACGTCCGGTCCGGGTGGACTACGCTCAGCCGGTCGAGAAACAAGCGGGCCGCGTACGCCACCACCTCAGGCTCGAATGTCCACACTCCCTCGAAGCGCCGCTCGTCGTCCGCGCCCGATTCCGGCGCGCCGCGAAGCTCGCGGCACAGCAGCAGGGTCATGAAGTCGCTGGCCGCAATTACGACGTGCCACTCGTTGGCCAGCGGATCGCCGGGCTCCAGGTCCACCGGCACCAAGCCCGACCCATCTCCGCCCAGCGCCGTGGAAGCGCCCTGGGCAAAGACGGCGACCAGCGCAGCCTGGCGCGCAAGCGCCCGATACCGCCTCCGCGCTGCGGCCAGGAAACGCCCCTCCTGAAAGGCGGAGAAGACCAGCGGGCTCCGAGCAAAACTGAGCGCCTGGTCCTCCATGCCAACCGAGAGACCAACCAGGGTGCGCTTGCTGTACACAGTGCGCCGACAGTGCGGGAAGGCGCGCGTGACTGCCTCAAAGGGGGATAGTTCCTGCCCCGGCTCAGGCTGCGTCACCATGGTCTCCTCGTGCGGTAGTTGTGCGGATGCTGCCGCTCAATCGTGCCACACTGGCTCACGCGCCGTGCTCCGCCGCACGTGCGTTTGCTCTTGAGCGCCACGCCACGCCGGCAGTACAGTTTGACGCGGTGCTGATCGGCGACATCCTACGGCGCCAGGCGGCCCCTACCGGCCTACCTGGCAAGCCGGCCCTGCTCTACGAGGGGCGAGCAGTCACGTTCGCGGAGCTGAACGTGCAGGCCAACCGGCTAGCCAACGCGCTGCTGGGCCTGGGACTGCGGTCGGGAGACCGGGTGGCGCTCTTGGGACGTAACTCGCCTGAGTGGGTCGCGGCCTACTACGCCGCCGCCAAGTGCGGCGCCGTGCTCGTGCCGGTCAACTTCTGGTACCGCGCCGGGGAGATCGGCTACCTGCTGCGCGACTCCGGCGCACGCTTCTGCCTGCTGGCCCAGGCGCACGCCACTGCAGCTGCCGAGCTCCGTGCCGCGGCCGATCCAGTACCCGTGGAGCACTGGATCTGGTTGGATGGCAGACCGGCCGGCACGGGCACAGACACCGGCCATGCCGGCGTGGTGGATGACCAGACGATTGACGAGCTCATGGCCGCCGCCTCGGCGGAAGAGCCGGCGCCGCCAGGCGGCCTGCCCGACGAGCGAGCGCCGCACATCATCCTCTACACGAGCGGCACGACGGGTTTCCCAAAGGGCGCGGTGCTATCGCACCGGGCGCACGTGTTGCACGCCATGACGTTCGCGCTGCACACCGGCGCGGTGGCCGACGACGTGTACCTCAACGTCTATCCACTGTTCCACACCGGCGGGACCGACTGTGCCGTGCTGCCGTACCACCTCGTAGGCGCAACGGTGGCACTGCTGCCCGACCCAAAGTCAGAGGCGGTGTTGGCGGCGCTGGAGCGCTACCGCGTATCAGCAATGATGGCGGTCCCGACCATCTGGCGGCGGCTGGTCGAGACGCTGGACACTGCACCTGGCTCCGCACCTAACGTACACAGACGCGACCTGAGCGCCTTCAAGCGCGCCATGGGTTCATCGGACGCGATGCCGTTGGACCTCCTCCAGCAGGTCATGCACACCTTCAACGCGTCCTGGACGCAGACCTACGGCCTGACCGAGGCGGGCTGCATCCTCACCTACCTGCCACCGGCAGACCACACCCGCAAGCTGGGCTCGGCGGGCAAGCCGCACGCGCAGGCCGACCTGCGGGTGGCCGACGCGGCGCGCGCGGACGAGCCAGAATGGCCGCTGGGCGAGGGCCACCGGCTGCCGGCGGGCCAGCCGGGCGAGGTGGTAGCGCGCACCGAGCACGCCATGAACGGGTACTGGAACAGGCCGGAGCAGACCGCGGCGGCGCTGGTGGACGCTGGCGACGGCGGGCAGCCGTGGCTGCGCACGGGGGACGTGGGCTATCTGGACGAGGAGGGCTACCTCTTCATGGCGGGGCGGCTGAAGGACGTGATCATCAGCGGCGGCGAGAAGATCTACCCCGCCGAGGTGGAGCCGGCGCTGGCCGGCTACCCCGGCGTGCGCGACCTGGCGCTGGTGGGGGTGCCCGACCGCGAGTGGGGAGAGAGCGTGCTGGCGGTGGTTGTGCTGGGCGATGCCGAGGATGCGGAGCACCCGGGGGACGCCGCCGGGTTCGACGGCGAGGCGTTCAAGCGGTGGGCGCGCGGGCGCGTGGCCGGCTTCAAGACGCCCCGGCGCGTGGTGCTGGTGGACGCGCTGCCGCGCACCAGCACCGGCAAGGTGCAGAAGGCGGTCCTGCGCGAGCAATTCAAAGGATGAGCACGATGCTGAACAAGCGACCGGGGCCGGAGCTGCTGCCGACGTCTGTGGTGGGGAGCTACGCGCTGCCATCCTGGGTGTGGACCGCCATGGAGGCGATCCGGGCCGAGAAGTACGGCCCCACCGACGTGCGCGAGACGTTCGACGACGCCGTGAACGTGGCGGTGCGCGACCAGGAGCGCGCCGGCGTGGACGTGATCACCGACGGCGAGATGCGGCGCTGGTACTTCGTGCAGGGCTTTTACGATTCGTTCACCGGGCTGGAGCAGATCCCGCCGCTGCGCACCCAGGGCGTCTACGGCTACGACTCGCCGCCGCGCTACCGCGTGGTGGACAAGATCACGTCCCCCAAGGGACTGGGCATCGTGCCGGAGTTCGAGTACCTGCGCCAAAACACCGACCACGCCATCAAGATGACGTGTCCCGGTCCGCTGACGCTGACCATCCACATGCAGGCGCGCAAGGGCGACGCCTACAACGGCGACCGGGTGGCGCTGGCGTACGACGTGGCGGAGATCGTCAACCGCGAGCTGCACGCCATGGCCGACGCGGGCGTGACGTGCATCCAGCTCGACGAGCCGTCCTATTCGATCATCCCCGGCGAGACGCACGACTGGGTCGCGCTCTACAACCAGGCCGTGCGGGGCATCCGCGAGAAAGGCGTGCGGCTGGGGCTGCACGTCTGCTTTGGCAATCTTGGCAGCCGGCCACGGGGCAAGCGCCGCTACGACTGGATGTTCCCCGAGCTGCTGGAGGCGGACAGTGACGAGCTGGTGCTGGAGTTCGCCAACCGGGAGATGATCGAGCTCGAGCTGTTGGCGGAGATCGCCAAGGCCAAGGACGTGGGCGCGGGACTGGTAGACGTGAAGTCCTTCTACGTGGAAACCGTAGAAGACGTGGCCGAGCGCGTGCGCGCCGCGCTGGAGCACGTGCCGCCGGAGAAGCTCACCATCCTGCCCGACTGCGGCTTCTTCCAGCTGCCGCGCTGGCTAGCCTTCCAGAAACTGCAGCGCATGGTGGAAGGCGTCCGCCTGGTCCGCCAGGAGCTAACCGGCAGCACGTCCAGCACGTCCTGAGTAGCGGCACGGTCCAGCGCCTCCTTCGCTTGTGGCGGAGGAGGCGCTGACTCGGTCTACGTCTGCGGGTTGGCCTTGAAGAAGTCGTTCATCGCCTGGGCGACATTGCGCCCCGCGGTCTGGGCGTTGACCTGGTTGGCCCACAGCTTGTTCAGCTCTGGGTTGATCACCTCGTTGTGGATCTTGGCCTCGTCCACCGAGAGCAGGCGCAAGAACGTGATCTTGGTGTTGTTGATCAGGTCCACCGCGGCGTCCGGATTTTCGAGGTTTGGGATCTCCTTGAGGCTGTCCCGGAAGACCTTCTGCGCATCGGGGTGGAACGGCACGCCGGTGGTGCTCTTGGCGTCGATCTTCTGGCCATCGGGGCTGCTGGCGAACTCGATCCACGCCCAGGCTGCGTCCTGGTTCGTCGCCCCCTTGGCAATGGAGAGACCGGCGGCGGTGTAGTCTGTGGCGTAGGTGGTGTCCTTGGGATACGGCGCCATGCCCCACTTGAAGGAGTTCACCGGCCGGTAGACGTTGATGCCGGTAGTCCAGCGGAAGCGCATGGAGAGGCGCCCTTCCATGAACGCCTGGTCGTCGTTCAGGCCGATCTCGCTGTTGGTGCTGCCCACCGGCTCCACGCGCTGCTTGTGGCGCAGGTCCTGGAGGAACTGCAGCGCCTTGATCGACTTAGGGTCGTCATAGAAGCTCTTGGTTGGGGCGAAGACGTCGTCCACCTCCTTGCCGCCGGCGGCGTTCATGAAGAGCCGGTGCGCGCGCCCCGCCGTAGCCACTTGAGTCATCTTGCCGTCCGGCGCGCGCTTGACCAGCTTTTCGCCGGCGTTGACAAAGGCGGCCCAGTCCCACTTATCCTGCTTCCAGAGCTCGTAGGGCGTGGCCAGTCCTTCCTTGCGGAAGTGGTCGGCGTTGTAGAAGACGATGTTGGGCGCGGCGCCGCCGGGGATGCCCACGCCGGGCAGCCCCTGCAGCTTGCCCTTGTAGGTGATGGCGTCCAGCGCCAGCTTCGAATACTCATTCATCTTGAGGACGCGCGACTTCTTGGCGCGGTCGTCCAGCGCCTCCACCAACCCCAGCTTGCCCCAGCCCTGCGCGCGCTGAAAGTCGTGTACAAAGGCATTGGGCGGCGCGCCGCCAGTGATCGCGGCGAGCAGCTTCTCGACGATCGGCTCCTGCAGCACCACCTCGACGGTGATCTTGGGGTTGCGCTTCTGGAACTCGTCTGCGAGGTTGCGGTAGCGGACGAAGTAGTCCTGCGACCCCCAGTGCCAGAACGAGATGTTCCCGGCCGGCGCCGACGGCGAGCCGGCACTGTCGCCGCCCGTGCCACCCGCCCCGGTACCGCACGCGGCCAGGAGTGCCGGCGTTGCCGCGGCTGCCAGCACGTGCCGGCGCGTGACGCGGCTACGGCCCATGCGCACGCCGTGCTGCGCCGTGAGTGGATTCCCATTCTCAGTCATCAATTAGTCCCTCCATAAGGAGCCCCAAACTACCCTAGCCCAACGCTAACATGTTAGCGACGCGGCATGCCAATGGTGGACGGCCACCGGCCACCGAGCCGCCTATATGAAGAGCGGCTCCATGCGCTCGTCGCGCATAAGCTTGGCCATCTCCTGCTCGGTGGGGCGCGCCTGGAACCGGGTGGCGGCGTCGAACACCTTTGGCAGGACGTTGATGTCTCCCACGGTGTTGAGGAAGACGCCTGGCCGGCCCAGCACCCAATGCGCGGCGGTGTCGATGTCCTGCTGGTCAGTCAGCGGCTCGTACCAGGTGGCGGCGGTGCGCGCGCGTTCGCCCCACGGTGCACGCGTGATCGCCTTGATGGTCTGCACCGCTACGCCCCGCTCCTGGCAGACGGCGAACAGCGCCTCGAAGTCGGCAGCGTACTGCGGGTTCTGCATCATGGGGTAGTTGTAGGGCAGCAGCACGGCATCGAAAGGGAAGCGCTCCAGCGCCGCGCGGTGCATGCGCGCCACCTGGGTGCCGTGGCCGGTGACGCCGATGAAGCGCGCCAGGCCCTGCTCGCGCGCTTCGATCGCCGCCTTGAGTGCGCCATCGGGGCTAAGCGCGGCCTCCCACTCCTCCTGGTCGGTCAGGTTGTGGAGCTGAATCAGGTCCACCTGCTGCACCCGCAGACGCTCCAGCGAGCGGCGGATCTGGTCGCGCGCCGCGGCGTACGTGCGCTCTCCCGTCTTGGTAGCCAGGAAGTAGTCCTGGCGGTGCTTCTCCATCCAGGGGCCCAGGCGCACCTCGGACTCGCCGTAGCTCGCGGCGGTGTCGATGTGGTTGACGCCGTGATGCCGGACCAGCGCCATCGTGCGATCCGCATCTTCCTGCGATACACGCCCCAGCGCCGCCGCGCCGAAGATGGTGCGGCTGCTCTGGTGGCCGGTCTTGCCAAACGGCTGGGTGGCGATGGCTGCTGTAGGTCCAGTAGATGCCATGGTGCGGAGCTCCTTTTCCCCACCACTCTACCGCCTTGGGTCGTGTCGCGCCGGTGCTGCCTGGACCGTGGTCTGGGCGCCACGGTATTGCGCAATACGGCACCATCTAGACGTGGTCCGCATCTGGAACCTGCCGGTGGAGGAGCTGGACGACCAGCACCTGCTCGGCGAGCACCTGGAGCTGCACATCATCTGGAATGCGCTGACCAAACCGCCAGATCCGGGCAGGCGGCGCGGCTGGCGCAACCATCCGGAGACACGGCGTTTCGAAGAGCGGGTGGGGGCGCTCTACGACCGGCACTCGGCGCAGGTAGCGGAGATGGTGAGACGCGGCTGGAACGGCCACAAGACACCGCTCGAAGAGGCACCGGCGGCGGACACATCACGCGAGTGGCCGCCGGTGACGGCCGAGCGGCTGCGGAAGGACCGTGATGACCTGGTGGCGCACTTCCCCGGCTGGCGCAAAGCGAGGGGCCAGCCGCCGGACGCGCTGCGCGCAGCGCGCACACGCGGGAAATAGCACTGATCGGGCCTATCTTTCTGGCGCACCATAGCGTTAGGCAAGGTAGTGAGCACCTACGCTACGCAGAGCCGGGACGGCGGAGCGGCCTTCCCGGAGCCAGTCGATCACCTGCGCTCCTTGTTGAACCGGTTCTTGCACCTGTGCGCGCAGCACGGCAGCGCGCCGCCGCGCTTCTGGCACGCGATCGAGCCGCGGCTGGAGTCGCTGGAGCCGCACGAGCGGCAGGCAGCGCTCGCGGCGTATGCACGTGCAGGCGGGAGCTACGCAATGGCGCCAGCAGCGCCGCAAGCTCAGCTGTCCCTACGCACCGCATAGCGTTAGCCTCCGTCCGCCGCGCCCAGACGGTCGATCAGCTCTCCCAGGGCGGCCAGCGCACGCTGCGCGCCCCGTTCCCTGCCCGTTAGCCGGCGGGACGCTCCACCAGCGCGGTGAGTGCGGCCAGGTTGGGCTCTTCGCCGGCAGGGGGGAACGGGAAGAGCGCCAGCTCCCACTCCTCGGTGAAAGAGGCGGATTCGCCGGGGGCCAGCGTCTCGCGCGGGCCAATCGGCTCCAGCTCGACGAAGCGCTCCTTGGGGTAGTAGATGCAGCTCGTGATCGCCGCCACCTCGTTGTAGACGCGGTCGGGGTCCGACGTGAACCGCTTGACGAACGCCACGCCGTGCGGCTCCAGATATGCGAACCACCCGGCATACGAATCGAAGCCGAGCTTGGCCTGCTGCGGCACGCCGCGGATGACCAGGAAGTCTCGCCCGCCCTCGCTGCGACGCGTGATCTGCGGGTCCTCCGGCCGGAAACCGATCGCGTGGCCGATGCCCGGTCCGGCCGAGCCGTACATGACATAGCCCTTGGGAAAGCGGCTCACCGGCCGCTCGCTCAGCGGCACCACGCCGATACCACCGTGGCGGGCGAAGGTGCGGCTCCAGTGGCACCACTCGGTGATGCCGCTGGAGACGTTGGTCTGCGTCTGCGTGAAGCGCAATCGCGACGTGGCGGCATCGAGCTCGAACTCGCGCGTCAGTCGCGTTCCGGTGGCGGGATCATCCTGGCTCACCATGCGGGCGCGGCGCGTGCCGGTGATCTCCGCGGTCCAGGCGCCCAGCCACAGCGTAGGGTGGCGCGGAATGACGTGCTCCGGACCAATGTCACAGCGGCCACCGGAGATGTGGATGGCCGGTTCCCCTTCACGGTATTCCCAGCCGGCCTGGTCCGGGGCCAGATACAGCGCGTTCTCGCCGTGCAGCGCGTATTCCAGCACCCGGCCGCCGGCGTGATGCCCCAGCACCACGCGCGTCGTGGCGTTCTCCAGCACGATGCAGTCGCTGTAGCCGTAGTAGTCGATCGTGCGCGCGCCCTCAGCGCCTCCAGCGATCTCCGCTTGGTCCCTGCCGCCCGCTCTTGCCACGTCTGCCGCCTCCTCGCCGCCGAGGGTAGCAGGAGATCGATACCGAGCATGCCGGCGCGGAGCACACCAGCAGGGAGCACATCAGCACCGAGGCCACCCCGGCCGGGCGGCGGATCAGCCCTCCAGGCTGCCGCTGCCCAGCTGCCCCGCAGCGCGCGCAGCCACCGGCCGGAACGCGCCGAGCATCGACGGCGAATGGTTGACCGCCGCCTGCACAGCCGTCACGGGCGTCGCTTCCACCAGGATTACGGGTGTGCCACCCACCTGGTAGACGCCGGGATCATCCAGGTCTGTGTGCATCGTCGCACCGGCCAAGGTGACGGTGAAAACGCCATCCGCGGCAGCCACGGGATAGTGCTCGCCATTGGGCGTCACGCGCAGCGCCTGCCCATTGCCAGAGATGGGCACCTGCACCGTGATAGGCGTGGGAGACGCATTCCAAAGCACGCTCACGCGCCGGCCGGCGCTGTCGAACACCACCTGGCGCAGGTCCCCCGGCGCAAAGAGGCGCGCCGTCTCATAGCCGGAAAAGAGCTGGGCTGCGGTCTTGAACGCATCATAGGCCGGCCGGCGCGAGTAGTCCGCGCGCAGCAGCGCCTCGCCGTTGATGACGTCACCGTCGCCGTCCTTCATGCGGTAGACCTCTATCCGCTCCGCGCCGGCGGCCAGGCCCATGGCGATCCCTTGCACCAGGAAGTTCGCCTGCTCCTCCAGCGTGGCGCGCCGCTGGGCTGCCGTGCCCAGCGCGGTGCCCGCGTTCACCGGGTCGTCCCACGGGATGACGTTGGTCTCGGTGATCCAGAAGGGCTTCTCGAAGCCGCGCTCGCGCATCAGCTGCCGGTACAGCGTCGGGACAGTGTAGAGCGCCTCCGGGCTGGTGTAGAGATTGAGAGATACCAGGTCGAAGTAGTGGTTGTAGGCGGGCGCAGTCGGATCGGCGGCCACCACGTCCAGGAAGCGGTCGAACCACTGCGTGCGCTGCATGTGGATGTCGGTCCAGTAGGTGGTGGCGGCGGTGGAGATACGCACGTTGGGGTTGACCGCCTTCGCGCTGAGGTAGGCCACCTTGAGCAGCTGGTAGTAGTCCTGCTGCGTCCCGGACCAGATGTAATACGCCGCGTTCGGCGCGTCGGGCGTGATGTCGGGCTCGTTCCAGATGATCCAGGTGTCGATGCGCCCCTTGTACATCTCCACCACCCGGCGCACGAACTGGCCCCAGTAGTTGTCCGGGTGGTCGTGCGGCAGGTAGAGGTTCCTGGGCACCGACGTGCCGCCTCGCGACGGGTCCTGCGCCGCCCAGTCCGGCGTGTTCACCAGCAGCCCCACCACGTCAATGCCGCGGGCGCGCTCCTGGTCGATGGAGCTGTGCGGCAGGTAGAAGGGGTTCAGGGGCGCTCCCGGACCGGACTGCATCCCCCGCCACCAGAACGTCAGCCGCTCCCAGCGCACGCCCGCCTCATACGGCAAGGTAGTTTCGCCAGCGCGGAACGCCTCCACCGCCCCTAACCGGCCATCGGTCCCCGGGAGTCCGCCCGCTGCAATGGGCGCTGCCGGAGCCGCAACGGCAGATGCTACCGCCGGCGTGGACGCCGACACGGGAGCCGATGGCTTCGGCGCCGGACCCCGCTGCTGTGGTCGCTTTTCGGCCGCTTCAGAGACGGCAGGAGATGCGAACGACGCGACAAGAATCAGTATCGCCAGGACAAATCGGGCCAGCGTGTTACGCGGCGTAATAGCTCCGTTCATGCCGCGATACATAACGACAACACTGCACCAAAAGGTAGGCCATTCCGCAGTGAACAACCTCTTTGTCGAGCAGTGGCGCAGCCGTCATGGCGCCGGTGGTCTGTGCGCGAGTTGCTCAGGGCACGGAACCTGCACCGGGCGCGCTCACCATGACCGGATACGCGACCGACATCGAACAGCGCACGCTAGAGAATGCGCACTTCCGCCAGGTGCTCTTCACCGCGCCGCATAGTCAGCTGGTGGTAATGACTCTCCAACCGGGCGAGGAGATCGGCATGGAGCGCCACGACGACGGCGACCAGTTCGTGCGGGTCGAATCGGGAGAGGGTGAGGCCGTCCTTGACGGGCAGCCCCACCCGCTGCGCGACGGCTCGGCGGTGGTGGTGCCGGCAGGCACGCAACACAACTTCGTCAACACCTCCACCAGCGAACCCTTGCGCCTCTACACCATCTACTCACCGCCGGAACACCCCGACGGCACGCTGCACCGCACTAAGGCTGAGGCCGACGCCTACGAGCGCGAGCACCACGCCGCGCACTCTTCATAAGAAACGGACCTCACCCAGGGCTTCGCCCTGTTCCTCTCCCGTTGGGAGAGGGAAGCCCACGTCTGCCCCGCGTGCCGGCTACCCGCGGCTGCGGGAAAAGTTGCTGAGTCCCGCGATGACGCCCAGGGTCAGCGCCACTCCCACGAGCGCGGCGTAGCTCAAAACATCCGCTGCCGATGCCACTTCCATAGCTGACCTCCCTCTTCCGAGCGTACGCCGCCAGCCACCCTAATGGAAGGGCTCGCGGCGATCTGTCACGAAGTCGTAACGAAGCCTTCGCCGTCGCACACGGTAGAGCCTAGATCCCGAACGCTGTGTTCAGCGCCGGCAGGGCGAAGTACAGGATGAACGACACCGCGGCGACCCACATCATGGGGTGCACGTCCCCCACTTTGCCGCGCGCCAGCTTGACGATCACGTAGCTCAGCACGCCCGCGCCGATGCCGTTGGTGATCGAGTACGTCAGCGGCATCACGATCATGGTGAGCAGCGCGGGCAGCCCTTCCTCCACATCACCGAAGTCGATCCCGCGTGCGGCCGCGCTCATGTAGAAGCCGACCAGGATCAATGCGGGAGCGGTCGCCTCAGGCGGCACGATCCCCGCCAGCGGCCACAGGAAGAGACACGCCAGGAACAGGATGCCCACCACCACCGCGGCCAGCCCGGTCTTCGCCCCTTCGGAGACGCCCGCGGCGCTCTCGATGTACGTGGTGGCCGACGACGACCCAAACAGCCCGCCCAGCGCCGCCGCCAGCGAGTCGATCAGCAGCACGCGACGCAGGCGCGGCAGGCGTCCGTTCTTGTCCAGCCAGCCCGCCTCGGCGCCAATTCCCGTGACCGTGCCCATTGTGTCGAAGAAGTCCGACAGCATGATCGAGAAGATGGTCAGCACGGCGGTAAGCACGCCCACGCGGAAGAAGATGTCCACGTTCAGCCCCGCGCCCAGCGTGCTCAGGTCCGGCAGCGCCACGATGGCGCTCGGCAGCAGCGCCGCGGTGGGCACGCTAGACACCGCCGCCCCGGTGGCGTAGCGCACGATGGTGGCGAGCACCGTAGTCACCACAATCCCGATCAGCAGCGCGCCGCGTGTGCCGCGCGCCACCAGCGCCAGGGTGATCACCAGCCCGAGCAGCGCGATGACAAACGGCGTGGTGGCGTAGTTGCCCAGCGCCAACGGCACCGGCGGCGGCGCCGCGATGGTGGAGCCCACCTCCACCGGGACGCGCACGAAGCCTCCCTGGTAGAGCCCAATGAACAGGATGAACAGGCCAATCCCCACACCGATCCCGCGCTTGAGCGCCATGGGGAAGGCGTTCATCACCGCCTCGCGGAATCCCGTCAGCACCAGCAGCGTGATGATGATCCCCTCGATGAAGATCACCCCCATGGCGGTCTGCCAGGGCAGCCCCATGCCGGCCACCAGCTGGAAGGCCACGATGGCGTTGAGACCCATGCCCGGCGCGATGGCCAGCGGGTAGTTGGCGAAGATGCCCATCGCCAGCGATGCGATGGCCGCCACCAGGCAGGTCGCCGCGACTACCGCCGGGAACGGCGGCCCCTTGCCCTCCAGCGGCGGGATGCCCGCGAACGAGAGGATTGCCGGGTTGACGAAGATGATGTACGCCATCACCACGAAGGTCGTGAGACCGGCACGCACCTCAGTGCCCACCGTGGCGCCGCGCTCGGCCAGCCCAAAGCGGCGCTCCAGCCACGAGCCGGACGCCGCCGGCACTGGCACAGTGCGCGCGTTATCTGCGGATGTAACCGTCACTGCCATCTGCTGCTTCCTTCTCCCCTGGCTCCCCTGCGTCTCCCCTGGTGAGCGCGTGAATCGCTCACCCACACAGTAGAGACGCAACAGCGGCACGTAAGTAGCGCCTCCGGCCGCTACGCTCTCCCGATGCTCGCCCCCAACCCCCAGGACACCGCCGCCTCCGTGCGGCGCATCGCCTGGCCGGTCATCGGCGAGCACCTGCTGCAGACGCTGGTAGGCGTGGTGGACATGGCCGTAGTGGGGCGCCTCGGCTCTGCCGAGGTGGCAGGCATCGGGGCGGCCACGCAGCTCGTGGCGCTGGTTATCTCCGCCGTCGCCGCGCTCAGCGTGGGCGCCACCGTACTGGTGGCACGCAGCACCGGCGCGCGCGACCCACGCGCCGCCGGCCACGTCACCCAGCAAGCGCTGCTGGCTGGCCTGCTGCTCGGCACGGTGCTCGCCGTGGTAGGCGGCGTCTTCGCCGACGAGATGATCCGCGTGCTCGGCGCCGACGAGGCAGTTGTGCGCGAGGGAGGGCGCTACCTGCGCATCAACGCGCTGGCCTGGGTGCCGCTGGTGCTCATGCTGGTGGTGGGCGGCGCGCTACGCGGCGCAGGGGATGCGCGGGCGCCGCTGCGCGCCAGCGTGTGGATGAACGTGGTGAACGTCACGCTGGCCATCCCGCTGGCGTTTGGCTACCTGGGACTGCCAGCGCTGGGCGTGGCCGGCGTGGCGCTGGCCGCGGCGGTAGCACGGGCCATAGGCGCCTGCCTGGTGCTCGCGATCGTGCTGCGCAACCGGCAGCTGACGTTCGAGCGCGCTGGCTGGCGCTGGAACGGCGCGGTACAGCTGCGCGTGCTGCGCATCGGCGTCCCCACCAGCGTAGAGCAGGTGCTGCTCTCCGGCGGCTTTCTGTTCTACGGGGCCATGGTCATCACGCTGGGCACCACCGTCTACGCGGCGCAGCGGATCAGCTTCCAGGCCATCAACCTGGCCTTCATGCCTGCCATGGGGTTCGGTACCGCCGCCACCACGCTCACCGGCCAGCACCTGGGCGCCGGCCGGCCGGACCTGGCTGCCCTGGCCACGCGCTCCGCCCTGCGCCAGTGCCTGCTACTGATGGTAGGCACTGGCGTGCTCTGCGCCGCGGGCGCGCCGCTGCTGATGCGCCTGTTCAGCACCGACCCCGAGGTGATCCGGCTGGGCACGCAGGCGCTGCCGGTGCTGGCACTGGCACAACCGTTCTGGGCCATCAGCAGCATCTACGCCGGCAGCCTGCGCGGCGCCGGCGACTCGCGCTTCCCCATGATCTCCACCAACCTGGGCATGTGGGTGCTCCGCCTGCCCAGCGCCTACCTGTTCGGCATTGTGCTCGGCTACGGACTGCCCGGCGTCTACCTCTCCAGCACCATCGATGCCGGCGCCCGTTCCCTGCTGACCTACCTCCGCTACCGCACCGGCAACTGGCGCACGCGGGAGGTGTAGTCTCCCTCAGCGCGGCGGCACACCAACCACCCGCTCCCTGACCAGTGCCTCCACCTCCACCGCACTCAGCCCCAGCTCACCCAGCACCTCCTGGGTGTGCTCGCCCAGCAGCGGGCCGGCGCGGCGCAGGCGGGGTGGCGTCTTCTGCAGGCGCGCCGGTGAGCCCAGAGACCGCACGGACCCCGCTGTGGGATGGGGCAGCTCGTGGAAGAAGCTGCGCGCTTGGAGGTGCGGGTCGGCCAGCACCTGGTCGTAGCTCTGCAGCACCCCACACGGCACGCCCGCCGCTTCCAGCGCCGTGTACCAGTGGTCACTGGTGCGGGTGACCGTCACCCGCTCGATCAGCCCTGCCAGCTCGATGTGGCGCGCCCGCCGCTCGGCGTTGTCCGAGAAGCGCGGGTCTTCGTGCAAGTCGTCCAGCCCCAGCACTTGACAGAACGCGCCCCACGTATTCGGCGTTGTGGCGCCCACCGTGACATGCCCGTCGGCCGTACGGAACGCCTGGTACGGCGCCGACGCGCGGTGCGCCGACCCAAGCCGCTCCGGCACCTTCCCGGTGGTCCAGTAGGAGGCCGCCTCCCACACCGCCAGCGAGACGCCCGCCTCGAACAGGCTGACGTCGATCAGCTGCCCCTCGCCGCTGCGCTGCCGCGCCAGCAGCGCCGCCAGGATGGCGTAGGCGCCATACAGCGCCGCCGTCAGGTCGCACAGCGGCACGCCCACCTTCACGGGCGCGCCTTCCGGCTCGCCCGTGATGCTCATCACGCCGCTCATGCCCTGCAGGATCAGGTCGAGCCCCGGCCGCTCGGCATACGGCCCGTCTTGCCCATAGGCCGAGGCGGTGAGATAGATCAGGCGCGGGTTGCGCGCCGCCAGCGTCTCGTAGCTCAGCCCCAGGTCATGCATGGTGCCGGGCCGGAAGTTCTCCACCACCACGTCGGCGCCGTCCGCCAGCGCCAGGAACAGCTCCGCCCCGCGCGGGTGCTTGAGGTCCAGCGCCAGGCTGCGCTTGTTGCGGTTCAGCAGCAGGAAGCCGGCCCCCTCACCCGCGTTGAACGGCGGCATGCCGCGGCTGTAGTCGCCGCCGGCGGGGTTCTCCACCTTCACCACATCCGCCCCCAGGTCGCCCAGCAACATGCCGCAGTACGGCCCCGCCATGAAGTTCGCCAGCTCCAGCACGCGCACGCCATCCAGCGGCAGCACCGGCGGTGCGGGCAGAGCAGAGAAAGCCGAGGATGCCGCGGGTGCTGAGGATGTAGGGGGCGCCGCGCCGTCCGGATCAGCCATACTGCGGATGCTAAACGACACGCGCTGTTGCCGCAGCCGCCGGCACTCAGCACTGTTTCAAGACCATGCCCGACCTCATCTACGAGCAGGACGGCCCGCTGGGCTATGTCACCTTCAACCGGCCCCAGGCGCGCAACGCGATCACCTGGGAGATGTACGACGCGCTCTACCAGGTCTGCGAGCGCGTGGAGGCCGACCCGTCGGTGCGCGTGCTGCTGCTGCGCGGGGCGGGCGAGCAGGCGTTCGTCGCCGGCACCGACATCGCGCAGTTCACCGCCTTCGGCACCGCCGACGACGGCATGCGCTACGAAGCGCGGATCGACGAAGTAATCGGCCGCCTGGAGCGGCTCTCCAAGCCCACCGTGGCGCTGATCCGCGGCTACGCCGTGGGCGCAGGCGCCAGCATCTCGCTCGCCTGCGACCTGCGCCTGGCCACGCCGAGCGCACGCTTCGGCGTGCCCATTGCGCGCACGCTGGGCAACTGCCTCTCTGCGGTGACCTACGCGCGCATCGTGGACGCCATCGGCCCCGCGCGCACCAAGGAGCTGCTCTTCACCGCCCGCCTGGCCACCGCCGATGAAGGGCTGGCCATGGGCCTCTACGCCGCCGTCGTGGCAGAGGACGAGCTGGACTCCCGCGGACACGCGCTGGGCCTTGAGCTCGCGGCGCGCGCGCCGCTAACCCTGTGGGCGACCAAGGAATCGCTGCTGCGCCTGCGCGCGGCGCGCCTGGAGGCCACCGACACTTCCAACGTCGTCCAACGCGTCTACGGCAGCCACGACTTCCACGAGGGCGTCCGTGCCTTCCTGGAAAAGCGCAAGCCGGAGTGGACGGGCGAGTAGTCGGCTTCCCCCACGTGGGCTATCGCCTGGCCGCGCACCGCACCCTCTGACACACTGCGGGCATTCAACCGCACGAGATGATGCTGGAGGGCCTCATGCGACTGTCCGCTACCCGCGCCACGTACCGCCGAGCCGCCGCCGGACTGTCCGCCGTCTCACTGCTGCTCGGCGCCGCCTGCGCCGCCCCCAATGTCAGCCGCAGTGCGCTGTCTGAGGCAGTGTCGCACGCTCGCCCCGCCGTTGCCGGTGACCTCGTCGTGCAACCAGCCGCCCCCCAGATGGTGGCGCCGGAGGCGATCATGCCGCCTGCGGCGCCCGCCGAGGCAGAACCCATGGCGGCAGTGGAGGAGCACACCAGTGGCCGCGCCGCGTGGCGGCCGCTGGAGGTGGAGCGGCGGCCGTTCCCGCGCCGCGTGGAGCAGTGGCGCGGCCTGGTGCGCGAGGTGATGGCAGAAGAGTGGGAGCACGGGACGCTCGACGGACCGGCGTCACGGCTGGACGAAGACCTGGTGCTGGCGGTGATCGAGCAGGAAAGCCAGGGCAACCCGCGCGCCCGCTCCTGGGCCGGCGCCATGGGGCTGATGCAGGTGATGGACTTCACCTTTGCACTCATGCTGGCCGGCGACGAGCGTCACGTATCAGCGATAGACAAGGACGCGTTCTGGGATGAGCGCTCCAACGTGCGCGCCGGCATCCGCTACCTATCACTGGCCATGCGCTACCACGACGGCGATGTCTACTGGTCGCTGGCCTCCTACAACGCCGGCATCGGCAATGCGCGGCGCTGGCGGCAGGCCGGGCTATACGCCGTACCACCCGTAGGCGGCTACGTGGAGACGGCCGACTACGCGCCGATCATCATGCGCAGCTACCTGCGCCACCGGCCGGACGTCAGCCTCTACGTGCCCGACCGCATGCCGGAAGAGCACGTCCCCGGCGCCTTGCAGCTGCTGCGCGAGTCGCGCCGCCGCCCGCTCTAGTCTCTACCTCTACAGCACCGCCGCCATCACGGCGTTGCTGAACAGCGCCCGGCGCGGGGCGTCCGCGTTCCAGCCGCTGGCCGCCGTCCGGTTGGTCAGCAGCACGCACGCCACGTCCACCCCCGGATCCGCCCACACCATCGTGCCGGTTGCCCCGGTATGCCCGAACGTCTGCGGTGACGTCAGATCGCCCGACGTATGGCTGCGCTTGGCTCCTTTGACGTCCCACCCAATGCCCCACGGCACCGCCTCGCGGCTCAGCTTCGGCGCCGCTGCGTCGCGCAACCCCACGGCCACGTCTGCCGGTGCGTCGGGCGGGCTCCACTGCGCCCGCGTCATCAGCGCCGCCGTGGCCGCACTCACGATGCGCGGCGCGGCGGCGGTGCCGTGCTGGGCCGCCTCCAACCCCACGCGCAGCCGCCCGCCACTGGCCGGCAGGAACACGTCCGCGAAGCGCACCAGGTCGCGCGGCGTGCTGAACAGCCCGCCCCACGGGATTCCCAGCTCGCGGTAGTAGCGTGAGTTCGCGGCCTCGTAGTCGGTCCCTTCCTGGCCGCTGCGCTCCACCCAGGCCGTGCGCTCGTCCCACTCGGTTGGAGGCCGCAAGGCGCTGTCGCGCATGCCCAGCGGAAGCAGGATGCGGTCGTGCACCAGCGCGTGGTACTGGCCCACCGCCGGCGACTGCACCGCGCGGCGCAGCGATGCACTCAGCGCACGTCCGGCCGCCTCCGCCGCCAGCCCAATCGCGCAGTTGCTGTACAGGTGCGCCTCACCCGGCGCGAAGAACAGCGGCTGTCGCGCGAACGAGCGGATGAAGTCCTCCAGCGGACGGTGCGCCTTGCGCAGGTCCAGGTTGTCCTCCGAGAAGCCGGGCAACCCCGAACAGTGCGACAGCGCGTGGCGCAGCGTCACCGTCTGCCGGTCGAACGCCGTCCGCGGCGCCTCCAGGAATTCAGGCAGCAGCCGGTAGAGCGGCTCATCCAGTGAGAGACGCCCATCCTCCACCAACTGCATCAGCGCGGCAGCGGTGAACGGCTTGGTGACCGACGCGAGTGACCAGATGGTGCGCTCGTCCGCTCGCCGCCCGGAGCGCGCGTCGGCGACACCCAAGTACGCCTCCCCGCCCACGCCGCCGCGCGTGACCAGCGCCGCCGCGCCCGGCAGCATCCCCTCGTCGACCCACTCCTGCACCAGCGCGAACGCGCGGCGCAGCTTGTCCGGGTCTAGCCCTGCGTCACGTGCCCGGTCCAGCGATTCCACCCTACTGCTCCGCCGCCGCGAACGCGTCGTCTTCCGGCTGGTAGCCGACCTTGCGCCGGGTGGACTCCAGGTCCATGCGCAGGTGGCGGTTGTTGGACACACCGTTCACGACGGTGAATGTCACGTCCGGTGCGCCGTTGAGGCAGCAGTCAAACAGGCGCGAGAGGTCGTGATAGCTCACCAGGATGTTGCGCCACGTCTTGCGCTGCTCCCCGCCGAGCTCGTCGCGCGGCGTGACGCCGCCGATGCGCACCGCGATGGCCGACAGCTTGCCCTCAGACCGCGCGACGAACGCGCCGCAGATCGCCTCGCCCCATGCCTTGGACGCGCCGTAGACATTGCCCGGCCACGCCACGTCCTCTGCGCGCACCTGGTACTGAGCGGGATACCCGTTCACCGCATTAATGGAACTGGCGAAGACCACCCGCTTCACGCCGGCCTCCAGCGCCGCGTGCAGCACGTTGTAGGTCGCCTTGATGTTGCGATCCAGCAGCGACGCGTAGAAGTCCGCGCTGGGGCTGGGGTCCGCCGCCAGGTGCAGGATGGAGTGCGCCCCCGCGGCGATGCGCTGCGCCACCGCCAGCTCGGCCAGGTTGCCGTCGGCTTCGCCCGCGATCACCTCGTCCTCTGCGCGCACCTCCGCCGGCTGGCGCACGTCCGCCAGCCGCAGGCGCCACTGCCCCTGCCCGCCGCCGAGCAGCCCCTGCTCCTGCAAATGCTTGCGATAGAAGGTCCCGATGCGTCCCGCCGCGCCGGTGATCACCAGCAAGCGGCCACTCTCTGTGTTTGTCACGCTCTCTCCCTTTATAGGTGCTACTCGTGTGTATCGCCCGCCGCGCTCGCTACCACCGGTGGCACCCGGACGCCATCGATGAAGACCTGCTCGGCGCGCGACCGGATGTCCAGCGGGTCTCCGCTCCAGATGGTGAGGTCGGCGTCCTTGCCCGGCTCCAGCGTGCCCACCCTATCGGCCACGCCCATGATCTGCGCCGGCCAGACGGTGATCGCGCGCAGCGCGTCCGCCTCGTCCATGCCCTCGCTCACCGCCAGCGCGGCGTACAGACGCAGAAAGGCGCTCGGCGTCACCGGATGGTCGGAACAGATCGCCACCGGCACCCCCGCCCGGGCCAGGATGCCCGGCGTCTGGAACGTCTTCTCGCGCGTCTCCACCTTGGTCCGCGCCCCAAACGTCGGTCCCACCACGCACGGCACCTTACGCTCAGCCAGGATCTCCACCATGCGGTGCGCCTCAGTGGCGTGCTCCAGCACGATGCTCACCTGGAACTCTTCCGCGATGCGTAGCGCGGTCAGCATGTCGTCCATACGATGGCAGTGCGCCAGCACCGGCATCTCGCCGCGCAGCGCCAGCCCCAACGCCTCCAGCCGCAGGTCGCGGTCGGGCAGCTTGTCCGGGTTCTCGCGGCCCAGCTCCGCCTTTCGGAGGTACGTCTGCGCACGCGTGAACGCCTCGCGCAGCACCGCCGCCGTGCCGATGCGCGTACTCGGCATCTTCTTCTGCCCGCCGTAGACCCGCTTGGGGTTCTCGCCGAACGCCACCTTCAGCCCCGCCGGCTCGCGCACCACCATGCGGTCCACCACCCGGCCATAC
>CADCTC010000274.1 GCA_902805635.1 uncultured Chloroflexota bacterium | reverse complement strand
GGCCGCCTCCACCCTGCGCACAGCCGGTGGCGCCGAGCGCTGCGAGACCGGTCGCGGCCCCCAGAACCAATCGTCGCCTCGTAATGTGTGGTCGGTGGACGCTCATACTGCTCCTCCTGCCTGCAAAAGAGTGCGCCAGTGCGACGAAACGGTGGCGTGCCCTAAATTATCCATCAATCGAACGAGGCGCAGTAGGAGTGTCGCCCGACCGCCTTGCCCGCATGATGGCACGCTAGCATGGCGGAGACGACTCATGGACCAGCCCCCACAGTCCGCGCCCGCGGCTTCTTACGCGCAGCCAACGCCGGTCCCCGCTCAGCGGATGCCGCCGGGCGCCATCTTCAAGCTCGTGAACCTCGTCTTGAAATGGCTGCTGCGCTCGCCGTTCCATGGCCGGGTGAGCAAGGACCTCGCGCTGCTCCGCCCAGAGTACCGGAAGAACCGGAGAGATGCACGTGCACCACGAGGCGACGCGGCGGCGAAGCCACAACTGCCCGGTGGTCCCGGCGGCAGCGCCGCGTTTGCCCCAGGTGGGTGCGCTCTCGCGCGTGCGGTCAGAGGCGGGGCTCCAGGAGCGGCGTGACCTCGGCCGCGGGGTCGGCAACCGGGGTCCCTGCCGTCGGGCTAGCGGCCCTGCTGTGCCAAGTAGTCGTCGAGCTGCTGCTGCGCCAGCTGAGCGGCCTGCGGTACGGCGTCTTTGGGGGAGATCTCCCGCTTGACGAGCTTGGTCTGCATCTCGCCAATCACGGTTTCGATGGCGCGCACCGCTGGGGAGGGCACGTAGGAGAGGGCATTCGCCTTCTCGAAGAGCGGCAGGATCTCCTTGCGCCCCAGGTTCTGGTTGACGACCTCCGGAGCATTCGCTGCCTCGCGATGGCCGGCCACGTCGCTGGTGCGCTTCTGGACCAGGTACTGCCCGTCCTTGCTCCCCATGAATTTGAGGTAGTCCCAGGCGGCGTCCGCCTTCTTGGACGCCTTGAGGGCGCCCACCATGGTTCCGCCGCCGAAGACGAACTGCTTGCCCGCGGCGCCGGGGCCGCCGGGGAACGCCTGCACCCCCACCGGCAGGGTGGGGTTCTCCGCCGTAACGGGGAAGAAGCACCAGTTGCCGTTGAAGTGCAGGGCGATGCGCTCGCGTGCCAGCGCCCGGTAGCCGCCACCCGCGTCCACCGCGGTGTTCCACTGATTCACGGCATCCATGCCGCCATTGACCGAGTCGACCACCTTCATGACCCAGGTAGTGGCCTCTACGGCCTGGGTGCCGCTGAAGAGCAGCTTCTTCCCGTCGTCGGAGAGCAGCTTGGCGCCGTTGGCCTGCCAGTACTGGAGCAGCCACGAATTGGCGGTCCAGGTGGGGACCCAGCCGTAGCGCGCCACCTGAGCGCCGTCGCGCTTGATCAGGCGCTGAGCGTGCAGCTCCAGGTCGCTCCAGCTCTGCGGGGGTTTGCTGGCGTCCATGCCGGACTCCTGGTAAAGCTTCTTGCTCCAGAAGACGTTGCGGATGTCCGGGTGGTGCGTGATGGAGAGCACCTTCCCCTTGTAGCTCATATGCTGAACCGCGAAGTCGAAGTACTGCTTCAGGTCCCACTTGTCCCGCTTGACCATCTCGTCCAGCGGCAGCAGCGCGTTCTGCTCGCCGAACTCGATCACCTCCGGCGCGTTCAGCTTGAACAGGTCCGGCACCGTGTCCGAGGCCAGCGCGGTGATGAGCTTGGCCCGGCCCGCGTCCGCCGTGTTGTTGATGGTCACGCTGGGCTTGCGCTTGGTGTACTCCTCGATCTGGTCCAGCATGGCGAAGCCGCCGCCGCCCGTGGTGCCCCAGTCATGCCACAGCTCCAGCGTCACCGGCCGGCTGTCCGCCGTGCCCTGCCCACTCTGCCCACCCTGCGGGCCGGCGGTCATGCCGCACGCCGCCAGCGCGACTACCACACCGGGGGCCACCGTGCCGCCCAGCCTGCGCCGCGTCAGCCCGCGTCCCGCGATTTCGGTCAATCCTTGCATGGTCCCTCTGCTCCTCTGCGTCTGACGTGTCGTTATACCGTGTCCACCTCCGCCCGCATCGGCCGGTGCGCTTCCGGGAGCGCGACAACGACGGCTGCATCGCACTCCTAACCGCTGAGCGTGGCGAGGTCTTCGACATCGTGAGTGGTCGCTACAGCAGCGCCGCGAATACCGGCGTGCTCCTCAAGGGCCATGCCGGCGACCCGCTGCGCATCGACCGCGTGGGCCGCGCACCCGAGTACGTGCGTTTCCCCCGCATCACGGTGGGCATGGCGGTGCAGCGCGACGTATTCCGTGGCCTGGCGGCGCTGCCAAGCCTGCGAGGGCGTGGCCTGCTGGCGCGCTTCCTTTATGGAGTACCCGATAGCCTGCTGGGCCGCCGCGATGTGCAGGCGGCGCCGGTCCCCGATGCCGTGCGCGCAAAGTACGCCGCCACGCTGGGGGTGCTGCTCGAACTGGTGCCGCAGCGATCGGACGACGGCACCACCGTGCTACACACGCTGCGGTTCGCCCCAGAGGCGCGGGAACGGCTGCATTCCTTCATGGAGTGGATAGAGCCGCAGCTCGCCCCCGATGGGGAAATGGGACTCCTAACGGACTGGGGCGGAAAGCTTGCCGGCGCCGTCGCGCGCATCGCCGGCCTACTGCATGGCGCGGCGCATCCCGCGTGCCCGTGGGCCAGCAGCATCACCGCCGCCACGGTAGACGACGCCATCGCGATTGGGCGCTACCTAATCCCACACGCCCGCGCCGTCTTTGCCGAGATGGGCGCCGACCCGGAGACGGAGGCGGCGCGCCATGTGCTCGCCTGGATCGACCGTGCCGGGGTGGAGGCATTCACCAAGCGGGACGCCTACCAGGGCACCAGGGGGCGCTTCAAGACCGTGGCTGCGCTCGAGCCGGCGTTGCGGGTGCTGGCGGCGCACGACTTCATCTGGGAACGTCCGGCAGAGGATCGGCAGCCGGGCAGACCGGGACGCAGGCAGGGCCCGATGTACGACGTGAACCCCATCAGGGGCAATTCTGAGGATTTTGGGGATTATGGGAACACCTCCCAACCGGCAGAACCCAGGCGCAGGAAGGTAGCCCTGTGAACACCACCATGCTGCTAGACCGCTGTACGGCGGCGGGCATCACACTCTCGGCCGCTAGCGGCGTACTCCACGTGGATGCGCCAGCGACACCAGAAGCAGACACCCTGCTGCGCGAGCTCCGCGCCAACAGGAAGCGGGTGCTGAGTGCCCTGCAGCCAGTCGTGCAGCCACCAACACCGGACCTCCTACGGCGCGGCGATCCACTTGTGGTGCTGCTGCGCTCCTTTGCGAGCAAGGGCGAGTACGCGCTCACAGAGGTGCCTGCCCTGTTGCGGTGTCTGCTGGCAGACGGACTCTGGCGGGACCGGGTCATCGAGCAAACAGGCGAACGGGCAGCATTCTCGCGGTTCGAGGACTTCATCACCGCCCCGCCTCTGGAGGGACTCGGCACAACACCCGAACTCCTGCGTCGGTTGTGTGACCCGGAGCGAGATGCCGACGTACTGGCGGCGCTGAACGGCGAACCGCAGACGCTGACCCCTTCTCAATATCCCCAAAATCCCCAAAATAGGGGCCGCTCGACCGACCCGCGGCCCGAGCTTCCCCACGACTCGGCCTACTGGACGGTGCTGCTGCGCCACGCGCAGTGGGAGGACAACGAGGCGGCGCTGGGTGCGCTGCACGGCGTGCGCTGCTGTGGGGCGCGCATCTCGCTACAGCCGAGCGGTGTGCTGCGCATCGAGGCGGGCGAGGGCTACCTCGGCAACTGGGCGGCTGACCGGGAGCGGTGGCTGGCGCCGCACCGGGCCGACCTCATCCGCTGGCTGCGGCTCCTCCTCGAGGGCGATGCGGACGTGGCGCAGAGGGCCCTGCACAAGACAGTGTGGCCCGTGGACCTCCACGTAGAGGACCGGCCGGTGGAGACGCCAGGCGGTCAGCGCGCGCGGCGGGGCACCACCGCGGCGAGCAGCACGGCAAGCAGCGTGATGACGGCCGCCATCCCCAACATCAGCAGTACCGCGGCGGCGTCACCATCCAGCCGATCGGCAAACCGCACGATCACGTCCATGTCTGCCGCGCACCATAGCGCCGCGGCCGCTGTGTGCGCCGGCTACCGCGACAGCGGGTCCCGGCCCGCGGCGCTGTCCGCGGCGACGACCATGAGGACCGCGCCGAGCAGCACAAGCAGCACCAGTAGGACGAGCCACACGAGTACTTCCATCGGAATGCCTCCGTTGCCCCACCCCCAGCATACGCCCGCGCCCGGCGGCGCGGTACCCAGACGCGAGGCCGAGGGCCCGGTTCACCGCTCTGGCGGCCCAGTAGCCCAACCCGACGCCGAGCACGACGGTCGGCAGGAAGCCGCCGTACAGGAGCACTGCCTGCGGCAGGCGCCCCACGGGCGTCAGGGAGATGGCGAACCAGAACGCGGTCATGCCGGCGAACACCCCAGCGGGGATGAGGACCAGCGGCGCCACGAGCGGCCGGGTGCGCCGCCACGGGGCCAGCGCGAGGCCGACCACCGGACCGAACAGCAGCAGCACGGTGAGCACGCCGCCATCCTAGCACCGGCGCGCGCGGGAGGGGCTGGCTGATGCCGCGCGTCTGCACCATCTGCCGGCACGACCAACGCCCGGCGCTCGACCGGGCCCTGGCCGCGGGGGGCTCGCCGCGCGCGCTGGGGGCGGAATACGGCGTTTCCCCAGATGCGCTGAAACGCCACCGGGCACACGTGCCGGTGCCCGTGGTGCAGCGGCAGGCGCTCGCCGAGGCGCAGGCCGGACTCGACATCGCCCGGCAGCTAGCCGCCATCAACCGGGTGGCGCTGGCCATCCTCCAGGACGCCCGGCAGGCGGGACGGCCCGACGTGGCGCTGCGGGCCATCGACCGCGTGCAGCGCCAGCTTGAGTTCCAACGCAAGCTGATCGAAACCGAGGAGCTGGAGGAGCGCATCGCGGCGCTCGAGGCACACACCGCCCCCGGTCCGCAGGCGCAGGCGCACACGCACACAGGGGGACACACGTGGGGCTGACCACCACCCGACTCGCCCGCCTGGAGCGCCAGCTGGGCGCCGCCCGCGACGACGGGAAAGTCTCGGTCGCCTTCGTGCGGCGGCTCGTCTATGGCCAGCCGCTGGCCCCACCCACCCGCTCCGAGGCGCGCTTCCTCGCATCGCTGCTGGCGGCGCGCCCCACTGCAGGAGACGGCGATGACGACGATTAGCACCCGCCTCGCCCGCTTGGAGGCCGTGC